>DASRTX010000657.1:0-6796 GCA_035655715.1 Myxococcales bacterium
TTCTGGAAGGCGCGAGCCGCGTCCAGCTCGCGCGCACGGAGTCCGGGGGCGACCTCGCGCTCCTCGTCGTCGAGCGACACGTCGAGGGCGTCGCCGGCCGAGTGCGCCGGATCGGTGGAGAGGAGCAGCACGCGACCGCCCTGCCGCGCGAGCGAAAGCGCGGCGGTCGCCGCGGCAGTGGTCTTGCCCACGCCGCCCTTGCCGCCGAAGAAGAGCAGCCGCAGCCCCTCCGGCGCGAGATGCGCGGGCAATTGCGCGCCGTTCTCCGGAGCGCGCGCAGGCGGCGCCCGGCGGATGCGGGCAGCGGCCGCGCCTTGCCTCCAATCCTCTGGCCTTCCGAGTGCGCGGGCTACCTTCGCCAGGGCTGCGAGGCCACGCGGCTCATGGTCCTGCTCGTCCACCGCGCGGAGCGGCAGACCCAGATCGCGCAAGCCGCCCAGAACGCGCGCCTCCTCCGCCCGGCGGGCGATGCACAGCGGGCAGCTCTGGTCCGGAGTGGGCGTGAGCCGGTTGACGACGAGGCGGACGACGGAAAGGCCTGCGGCGCGGAGCGTGAGGATGCCGTCGCGCGCCTCACGGGCCGAGAGCTCCTCTGCCAGCGTCACCCAGTGGAATTCGACGTCGTCGGAGCGAAGCAGCGCGTGCAGCTCGCGCGCCTCGTCGCGCAGCTGCTCGATGAGCTGTTCTTCGGCGTCTCGCCGGACCGCGCCGCGCAAGGACAGCGCCAGGGCGCGATGCTTGGACTGCAGATCGTCGAGCACGCCAGCCAGCCTGGCCAGGGTCTCGGGCATCTCCAACAGGCGCAGCGTGTGCCCGGTGGGCGCCGTGTCCACCACCACCTCTTCGAATCCACCCGAGAGCCGGCGCAGCTCGATCAGCGCCACCAGCTCGTCCACGCCGGGGAGCGAGAGGCGGAAGAGCGCGTCCACGTCGTCGTCGTCCAGGTAGGTGCCGCGCGAGGCGATCAGCCGCAACGACCGCTCGCGCGCGGAGAGCCAACGGCGCAGCGCCCGGTCTGCGTCCAGCTCGGCCGCGAACAGCCGTCCACGCACGGCCCGTGGCGACGCGGCGAGGCGCAGGCCCAGCGCATCGCCCAGCGAGTGGGCGGGATCGGTGGACACCACCAGTGTCCGCGCGCCCTCCCGCGCCAGGGCAAGCGCGGCCGCGGCCGCGCAGGTGGTCTTTCCCGCGCCGCCCTTGCCCGCATAGAAGCGGAGCATCACTCCTGCTCGAAGTCCGCCGTCGCGATGGCGCCCGTCACCTTGAGCTCGCCGGGCTGCTGCGCCGTCTCGTCCAGCTGGCGCTTGCGGATCTCGCGCAGGCGGGCGAGGACGTCGGCCTCGAAGGCGGCGAAGTCCTCCGCCGTCATCTCGCCCAGCTCCAGGCGCATCTGCGCGGCCAGCAGCTCCTCGCGCAGGCGCGAGTCGTCGTTCAGCTCGGCGTCGACCGCGGCTGCCACCTTGCCGAGCACGAACTTGATGCCGCCCACCAGCATGCGGTCGACGATCAGCACCGGCTACTTCTCCTTCGCTCTCTCCAGCTTGAGCCGGATGTTGACGAAGTTGTAGGGCGGCCACGGCCCCGTGTACTTGAAGGTCAGCTTGTCGAAGCGGGCGCCGATCTCCTTGACCCGGGTGTCGAAGGCCAGCTCCTTGTCGCGCGAGACCAGGAAGGCGGCGTTCATGATCATCTTGTCGCCGATGGGCTTGTTGGCGCGCGAGGCCACCGCCACGTCACGGAGCCCCTCGAAGATCTCCGCTACGTACTTCTCGCTGTGCGCCTGCAGCGCCGCGTCCACCAGCCGGCCGTACTGCATGCGGGCGAAGTAGGTGGAACCCTTCTGCGCCGAGATCTCCTGCTTGAGGCGCCGCACGTCCTCGTCCTGGGTCTCGATCTCCCGGATCATCACCTCGCGATCCCAGAGGATCTTGAGGCCGAACTCGAGCTTGTCCTGCATCTTGTCGAGCACGTCGTGGAAGGCCTCGTAGGCGGAGCGCAGCAGCTCGACGATGTCGTCGCGCGTCTTGAACACGGTCCCGAAGCTCATCGGGATCACCGTGTGCTTGCGCATCACCGTCTCGTTGACGCGCTCGTGGGCGAGCACGTTCTCCCGGGTGGGATCGTGCACCTCGATGGGCGTGTCGCTCACCACCGCCGCGATGTCACGGTAGTTGATCGTATGCACGTCGGCGGGTTCCACGCCGATGCCCAGCGGACCGAACTTGAGCGGCTCGGTGACCTGGATGATGCAGTACACGTACTTGCCCCGGAGGTCGGCGGTCTTCTGCGCGCGCCCGTCTCCCTCGGGCTCTGCCGGGCGCGCAGGAAGCGGCGGCCGCGCGGCGGCCGGCCTGGCGGCCTTCTTCGCCGCCGCGCTCTTCTTGCGGTTCTTCTCGGTTGCGGGCATGGCCTAACGCGCCCCTTTGGTCTTGCTGATGGTGGTCTTCCCGCTCTCCAGCATCCTGCGGATCTCCGCGACCAGCTGATCCGGCAGGCAGGGCTTGGCGAGGAACGAGTCGCAGCCCGCCTCCTTCGCGCCCCGGGAGTGGCCCGCCAGCGCGTGGCCGGTGAGCGCGACCACCGGGATCTTCCGGGTGCGCTCGTCGGCCTTGAGCCTGCGGGTCGCTTCCCAGCCGTCCATCACCGGCAGCGAGAGATCCATGATGATGATGTCCGGCATCCGGGCCTGAGCGGCGTCGATGGCTTCCTTGCCGTTCTGCGCCTCGATCACCTCGTACCCCGAGAAGCTGAGGTACTCGGAGTACATCTCGCGGTTGTCGGCGAAGTCGTCCACGACCAGGACGAGCGGCTTGCGGGTGTCGGTCGTGCTCATCGGCGCTTTCCCCGGCGCGGGATCACCAGCGTGAAGGTCGAGCCCTTGGCCAGCTCCGACTCGAGCTCGATGCGCCCCTCCAGCATGGCGGCCAGCCTGTGGCAGATGGCCAGGCCCAGGCCTGCACCACCGTACGCCCGGGTCACCGAGCTGTCAGCCTGGCGGAAGTCCTCGAAGACCTTGGCGTGATCCTGGGGGGAGATCCCGATGCCGGTATCCTGCACGGCGATGCGCGTCTCGCGCCGCGCATCGTCGTTGGCCAGCCTCACCGTCACCTGCCCTTGCGGGGTGAACTTGATGGCGTTGGTCATCAGATTCAGGACGATCTGCTTCACCTTCTGCCGGTCGGAATGGACCGGGGGCAGGTCGGCGGGGATGTCGGTGCGCGCGGAAAGCCGCGCCTTCTGGATGAGCGGCTCCACCTCGGAGAGCAGCTCGTCGATGAGGCTGGGCAGCGCGAACTCCTCGAATCGCAGCGGCATCTTTCCGGCTTCGATGCGGCTGATGTCGAGGATGTCGTTGATGATGGAGAGCAGATGGCGAGCGTTGGAGTCGAGGCGCTGCAGCTTGTTCTTCTGCGGAGGAGTCATCTCGCCGGAGACGCCTTGTAGCAACATGCTGGTGTACCCGAGGATGGCGTTCAGGGGCGTGCGGAACTCGTGCGACATGTTGGCGAGGAACTGGCTCTTGAGCTGCGAGGCCTGCTCCAGTTGCAGATGCTGGCGTTGCAGGAGCTCGTTGCGCCGCACCAACTCGGCGGTGGCCTCGCGCACCTTCTCCTCCAGCTGCTCGCTGCCGCTCTTGAGCTGCTCGTAGAGCCGGGCCTTGTCCAGCGCCTCGGTGCGGTCGTGCAGGATGGTGACCACGGCGGTGACCTCGCCGTGCTCGCTCAGCACCTTGCCGGCCACCGCCTCGACGGGCAGCGGCTGCGACGTGGCCGGATCGGTGAGGCCGATCTCGCCACGCCAGCGCAGGCCCTCGCCGGCGAGGAAGAGGTTGGAGACGAAGGAGGAGAAGTGCGCGTCGTTGCTGCGCACCGCGCGCTCCGCCTCGGCAGTGCCGGCGGACCGCTCGGGCGCGGTGAAGATGCGCTCGGCGGGCGAGTTCATCAGGAGGATCTTGCCCGAGGGATCGGTGACCAGGATGGGGTCGGCCACCGAGTCGATGATCAGGTCGAGGCGGTCGCGCTCGGCGCGGACGTCGGCTTCCGCCAGCTTGAGACGGCGGTAGTTCTCCTCGATCTGCTCGGTGGCGGCGCGCAAGTCGGTGACGTTGCGCAGGATGGACACCACGCAGGTGCCCTCGCGGGGGTGCTGCACCACCGAGGAGAGCAGCTCGAAGAGCAGGTCGGAGCCTTCGGAGGGCGACACCAGCAGGAGCTCGCGGCGCGAGGAGCCGGCCTCGTCGATGGCCTGGTGCGAGAGCGCCGCCGAGAAGAGCATGTTGTTGAGCGTCACCGCGCGCTGCCGGCCTTCGCTCTCGCCCTCCTTGCTGGAGAAGAGCGCGTCGGCGCGGGCGTTGGAGATGATCATCCTGCCTTCGGCGTCGGTGAGCAGGATGGGATCCGGCGACGCGTTGATCAGGTTGAAGAGCAACTCGCGCTCGCGCTGCAGGCGGTGCTCTGCCTGGGCAAGCGCCTCTCGCGTGCGCACGCGGGCGATCTTCTGCCCCAGCAGGCCCGCGGCCCACCGCGCTTGCGGGCCGCAGCGCGCCGGCGAGACCAGGAGCAGCCCCTGCCGCGCCTCGCGCTTCTCCGAGAGCGGCAGGGGGATGGCGAGGAAGTCGCCGCGGAAGAGACCGCCGGCGGGGCCGCGTCCCCCGTTCTTGCCCAGCGTCACCGGTTCGCGGCCGGCCAGCGCGAAGACCACCGGGTGGTCCGGCTCCTCCAGCGCGAGATGAAGGGATTCCAGGTGCCCGTCGCCGACGCCCGCGCTGGCGATGTGCTGCAGGGCGCCGGACTCGGCGTCGATCAGGGCGCAGATCACCTTGCGCGCGCCTCCCCGCTGGTACAGCCACTCCACGGCCGTGTGCGCGCACTCCGCCGCGTCGTCGCTGACCAGCAGCAACTCGGCGAGCGCGAGCCGCGCAGCCGCTCCCGCCTCGCGCGGAGTCTCCGCTCCGCCGCGGGAAGGGTTCGGGGCCGTCGCAGCCACCTGCTACTCCGCGCGCCGCCGCTTGCGCTCTGCCGTGCCGGAAGCGAGTTGCGCCCGGAGCGACGCGTTCTCTGCCAGCACGGCCTCGTGCGTCTTGGCGTCGATGCCCTTGGGGGCCGAGGCGGGCTGCACCTGCCCCACCGCCTCCGAGTACTTGAGGTAGGTGTCGATCGAGGCAACAACCACCCGCGCCTCGACGGTGATCAGGTCGATGCCGACGAGCGAGACCCGCACCCAGGCGTCGATGACGATGCCCTTGTCGAGGACCCGGTCGAGCACGTCGATGAGGCTGGTTCCACCTGAGGCCCGTTCAACCGCCATGTGAAGACTCCTTGGATGCTACGTCGTGTTCCGCGCCGCGGCCCTGCGTTTCGCCGCCGGCGTCTTGCGAGTCAGCGATTCGACCTTGCGCTCGAGCAGCCGCACCTGTTCGCGCAGCTGATCCTTTTCCAGCTCGACCTGGTGACGCCCCGGCGCGAAGTGCTGGTCGTAACGCCACCAGTCGAGGCCGATCTCCTGCGCCTTGTCGATGGAGCAGACGATCAGGCGGATGCGGACGGTGAGCAGCTCGACCTCCGCCAGCGACACCTTGATGTCGCCGGCGATGACGAGACCCTTGTCGAGCACGCGGTCGAGCACGTCCACGAGCCCGCTTGCCTGATGTCTTCCCGGTTGAAGTTCGGAACCCATGGGGAGTTCATTTCTAGACCGGGATCAGGGGATTCGGGCAAGGGCGGCCCGAAGACAGCTGCTGGCGGCCCTGGGAAAACTTCTTCCCAGTGGGCAGCAGGGCCCTGTTGCGTCCTGCTCTCACACTTATCTGCTGCAAAATCAAGTACTTGAAACAGAGAGCAAAAACATTCCTTGGGTGTTCGAAAAATGACAGCGCGACTGCAAACGCCCGTCCTGCAAGCGACACCGGGGCGGCGCGGCGGTTTGCGCTGTAGGTCGGATGGCGCCATGGTGCGCGCCAATGCCGAGCGCAACGGAGAGGCTTCGAGTACTGCTGGTCGAAGACGATCGCGATCTGGCCGAAGTGACGCAGGCAGCGCTGGAGTTCGAGGGGCTGGAGGTTGCCGTCGCGTACGACGGGCGCGAGGGGCTGGAGGCGGCCTTTCGGCTGCGCCCCGACGTGATCATCACCGATCTGATCATGCCGGTGCTCGACGGGCTGCAGCTCATCCAGCGGCTGCAGAGCGAGCCCGAGCCCCGCTCGCCGGTGATCGCCGTATCGGCGGTGAGCAGCCGCCTGCGGACGGCGCGCGAGCTTGGAGCCATCGAGGGGCTGGTGAAGCCGGTGCACCCGCGGGAGCTGGCCGACTGCGCGCGAAAGGCGTGGCGCCACGCGCACGCCGCGTGATCGTCGGCTTCCAGGAGTGGCGAGATCTGCTCTTCCTGCACTGGCGCGTTCCGGCGGCGGAGCTGCGGCCGCTGGTCCATCCGGGGCTGGCCATCGACGAGCACGGCGGCAGCGCCTGGGTGTCGATGACGCCCTTCACGCTGCGCCGCGGCCGGCTGCGGGGGTTGCCGCCCCTGCCGGACTTCCACGAGCTGAATTTCCGCACCTACGCGACGCATCCGCGGCGCGGGCCGGGGATCTGGTTCTTCAGTCTGGACGCGGCCAGCGCGGCGGCGGTGGGGGCTGCGCGCCTCTCGGTGCGTCTCCCCTACTTCCTGGCGCGGATGGAGCGGGCGGACGGGTGGTACCGCAGCGACCGGGTGTGGCCTCCGGCGGACTTCGAAGTGCGCTACTCCACCGGCGCATCGATCGGGAAGGCACCGGCAGGTTCGCTCGAGGCGTTCCTGGTCG
>DASRTX010000658.1:0-10741 GCA_035655715.1 Myxococcales bacterium
CGACGCCAACGTCTTCGATCCCGAGTCGGCGCGGACGGTGCCCCACCACGACGTGACCATCGACGGCAAGCGCATCGTCCGCGTGGCGCCCACCGGAACCCAGGTGCCTGCCGGCGCGGAGGTGATCGAGGCCGCGGGGAAGACGCTGATCCCCGGGCTCTGGGACATGCACGCGCACGTCTCTCCAAACGACGGCATGCTCAACCTGGCCGCCGGCGTGACCACCGTGCGCGACCTGGCCAACGACATCGACGAGCTGATCGCGCGCAAGAAGCGCATCGAGGAAGGCACGGAGTTGGGCACGCGCATCGTCATGGCCGGCTTCATGGATGGGCCCGGCCCGTACCAGGGCCCCACCAAGGTGCTGGTCGCGGACGAGAAGACGGGGCGGGAGTGGGTGGACAAGTACGCCTCGCTGGGCGTGGTGCAGATCAAGCTCTACAGCTCGCTCAAGCCGGAGCTGGTGGCGCCCATCGCCGAGGAGGCGCACCGCAAGGGGCTGCGGGTGAGCGGCCACATCCCCGCGGGCCTCACCGCCAGCGAGGCGGTGAAGCTGGGATATGACGAGATCCAGCACGCGAACTTCCTCGTCCTGAACTTCATGCCCGACGTGAAGGACACGCGCACGCCGGCGCGATTCCTCGAGCCCGCCAAGCGCACGGCCGACCTCGACCTCTCCTCCCCGGAGGTGCGCGCGTTCATCCAACTTCTCCAGGACAGGCACACCACGCTGGATCCGACCCTGAGCATCATGGAGGGGATGTTCCTCGATCGCGCGGGGACCATGGCGGTGGGATTCCGCGCCGTCGCCGACCGCCTTCCTGTACAGGTGCGGCGCGGGTTCATGGCCGGCGACTTGCCGGTGCCGCCGGGGATGGACGAGAAATACAAGGCATCGTGGAAGAAGATGCTCGCCTTCATCCACCAGCTCTACGCGGCGGGCATTCCCATCGAGGCCGGCACCGACAGCCTGGCGGGGTTCGCGCTGCACCGCGAGCTGGAGCTGGACGTGGAGGCGGGAATTCCGGCGCCCGAGGTGGTCCGGCTCGCCACGCTGGGAGCGGCGCGGATCATGGGGATGGAGAAGGACCTGGGGACCATCCGCCCCGGGAAGCTGGCCGACGTGGTGCTGATCGACGGCGATCCGTCGCAGCGGATCTCCGACGTGCGCAAGACCGCGCTGACGGTGAAGGACGGGGTGATCTACCGGCCGGCCGAGCTGTACCGCGAGCTGGGCGTCACGCCCTGAGCTACTCCAGCTCGATGTTCTTGAAGTTTCCCCGCTCGTCGATCTGGGTGCCCCAGATCTTGTGCGAGGCTTGGTGCTCGCTCATCCCGAAGTTCATCGCCGCGCCAACGCCGAGGTCCACTCCCTTGAGACCCTCCAGCGCGTCGACCAGCGTCTCGGTGGTGAAGTCGCGGCCGGCCTTGCGCAGGCCCTCGGCCAGCAGATTGGCGGCGAGGTACCCCTCCAGCGAGACGAAGTCGGGCTTCTCGCCCAGCGAGTACTTGGGCAGGAGCTCCTGGTAGCGCAGCACGGCCGTGGACTTGCTCTGCGGCAGCGGCACCACCTGGGTGACGATGACGCCCTCGGCGTCCTTGGGGTTGGTGGCCATCAGCTCGTCGGAGAGCGCCTGGCTGCCCACGAAGGAGACGTTGGTGAAGATCATGTCGGGCCGCTCGGCCTTCACCTTGTCGATGAACTTGGCCGCGGCCTTGTAGGTGGCCACCATCACCACCGCGCGGATGGGCCGCTTGCGCTTGAACAGCGCCTGCACCGCGTCGCCGACCTCGGAGGTGTTGCGCTGGTAACCCACCCGCAGCATCCGCGCGGGGTCGCGCCGGTACCTGCGCAACATCTTCGCCACGCCGTTGAAGCCGGCATCGCCGTACCCGTCCTGCTGGGCGAAGACGGCGATCTCCTCAGGAGCGATGCGCTTCACGTCCACCAGGTACTTGAAGATGGCGGACGTCTCCTCCGCGTAGCTGGCGCGGTAGTTGAAGACGTAGCGATCGGGCGGATCGCGGCGCAGGAGGCCCGCGCCGGTGAAGGGGCCGAAGAAGAGCATCTTCTTCTCCAGCGCGTAGGGCACCGACACCTCGGCGGTGGGGGTGCCCACGTTGCCGATGAAGCCAAAGACGTTGCGCGCTTCCGCCAGCTCCTTCATGGCGGTGCGGGTGCGCTCGGGCTCGTAGCCGTCGTCCAGCGCGACCAGCTTCAGCTTGCGGCCGTTGACGCCGCCCGACTCGTTGATGGCGGCGAAGGCGACGTCGATGCCCGACTTCATCGCCCGCCCCAGCTCCTTGGCAGGACCGGAGAAGGGCGCGCTCATGCCGAAGACGATCTCGGTGTCGGTGACGCCCGCAACGCTGCGGGCAGGCGCCTTCCGCACCTCGGCGGCGCGCTGGGCCGCAAGCGTCGCGTCGCGCTGCGCCAGGTCGGCCGCCTCGCGCTGCTGCTGCTGCCCGCGCCAGATGAACGCACCGCCAATGGCCGCTGCCGCCAGGATGCCCGCGGCCACCGCGATGGGCACCCTCCGATTCCGCCCCGCCGGCGGCGGCTGCGTCTTCTCCAGCATGCTCTCCTCCTGCTCGATCTCCACGTCGTCGTCGGGCCGGGACGCCTCGTCCCCGGCGACCATCTCTTCCAGCACCAGCTTGTTCCACGACTCGTGGATGGTCCGGTGGCGGGCGCGGACGTTGATCTCCACCCGGAACTCGCCCTCGGTCAGCCGCAGCGCCCGCCGCACGGCGTCCGCGCCGGTGACTTCTCCGAGGCGGGCATCGGTCAGCTCGCCGTTCTCGATGAAGATGATGCCGTCGTGATCGGGGCCCGCCGGAGACACCAGCGTCACCGCAACCGTCTGCCGTCCCAGCGTATAGAGCTGGATCAGGTCCGCGAACGCCGTCTCTGAAAGGTTCCCCGTAAGCACCGAAAATCACGGTAACCCCGGAGGGGGGGGTTGGCGAAATTATTGTAGATCTAGGCTCTTACACGCCGCGTCAGAACCGCCGGCGGCTATTGTCCGAAGGTATCGCAGGCGTCCACCGATCCGGATGCAAGGCCGGTGCGGAACCAGCGCGAGCGATCGGCGGCCGAGCCGTGCGTGAACGAATCCGGCGAGACGCGCCTGCCGGCCATCCGCTGGAGGCGATCGTCCCCCACCGCCGCGGCCGCTCGCAGGCCCTCCTCGGCGTCGCCCGGATCGAGCAGCTTCCGCTGTGCGGCGGAGTGGCCCCACACCCCGGCGAGGCAGTCGGCCTGCAGCTCCAGCTTGACCGAGAGCGCGTTGCGGCGGCCGGGGGCCTGTTGCATGGCATGCTCGACCTTCGAGGTGATGCCCATGAGCTTCTGCACGTGATGTCCCACCTCGTGGGCGAGGACGTAGGCTTGCGCGAAGTCGCCCGGCGCCCCGAAGCGCCGCGCCAGATCGCGGTAGAAGCCCAGATCGATGTACACGCGCTCGTCGGCGGGGCAGTAGAACGGCCCCATCTCCGCGCCGGCGCCGCCGCACCCCGACTGCGTCTGGTCCCAGAAGAGCACCAGCTTGGCGTCATGGTAGCCGCGCATCGCCTGGTGCCACACCCGCTGGGCGTCGTTGAAGCTGGCGACCGCCACCTGCTCCAGATCTTGCTCGGCCTGCTTGCGCTGCTCGACCTGTGGGCCCTGCGTCTGGACCTGTGCGCCGCTGTCGCCCTGGCCCACCAGCGCGAAGAAGTTCTGCCGGAAGACGATGCTGAGCACGCCCAGGACGAGGATGCCGCCCAGACCCAGCCGACCGCCCGTCACCAGGCCGCGCCGGTCCTCCACGTTGCTGCGGTCGCCGTCGCCACCGAGTCGCATGTAGGCAAGGTATTTTCCCGGTCGCTCGGACGCCAGGCTGGGCTAGGGTGTCCGCATGGCTCAGGTGGGTGGAAACACAATCCTCGCGCGGCGCAAGTTCGTGCTCGACCGCGGCGGCGAGGCGCTTTGGGAGAAGGTGCTGGTCCGGCTGCCGGAGGACGATGCGAAGCAACTGCGGCGCACCCTCCTGGTCACCGGGACCTGGCCGCTCGACCTCAACCTGCGGCTCGATCAGTCGATCGCCGCCGTGCTTTATCCCGACGAGCCCGAGCGCGCCTTCCGCGAGATGGGGCGCGCTTCCGCCGACGTGAACCTCAAGGGCTCGCAGCGCGCCTTCGTCAAGGAAGGCGATCCCCACCACCTGCTCTCGTTCGCGGAGACCATCTACGCGTACTACTACGGCGAGGGGCGCCGTACGTACGAGAAGACCGGGACCAACACGGCGCGGCTGGTCACCCATGACGCGCCGCCTGCCACCCCGGGCGACTGCCTCACCATCGTCGCGTGGCACGAGCGCGCCATCGAGCTGTCGGGCGGCAAGAACCCCAAGGTGCAGGAGACGAAGTGCCGCTCGCGCGGCGACCGCGTCTGCGAGTACCAGGTCTCGTGGGAGTAGCGGCAGCTCGATCGCACGAGGGTTGGCCGGGCGGGCGCCTGCGTGGTTCAGCCGGGACCTGAACGGGTGTAGGTCCGGGAACTACGTAGGAAATGTCTTGCACCAACGGGGTGTTAGCCCCGAATCGGCCGCGAGATCTCGTCCTGCGGCCGCTGGGGTTACGACTCGTGAATCGATTCAAGTACCTGGGTGCGCTGGTGGTTGCGTCGTTCCTCGTGAATGCCTGCGGTCCGCAAGGTCCGTCGGAGGAAGAGACGGGGGACGCGGCACGTGTAGTTCCGACGGCGGCGACCGCGGGCTTGTCGCTGCGGGTCGACGTCTTTCCGTTTGCTCTTCCGGGCGGGACGTTTCCGGTGATCGTCTCGTTCCGCAACGCAGCGGGACAGCTGGTGAACGTCGCAGACAACGTGACCATCAGCCTGAGCACCAACCCGACCGGCGCGACCCTTCTGGGATCGACCACGAAGGCGCCCGTGAAGGGCGTGGCGAGGTTCGACATGTCCATCGCCAGGCCGGGAGAGGGCTTCGCGATCACGGCATCCTCTACCCAGGCGGGCACTTCGACGTCCGCCCCGTTCAACGTGGCGTTCTCCCAGGACGTCGGCTCGCCAGGGTTGACGCTGCCTACGGCGCGGGTGATCAGCCCGAAGGTGCCGATCCTGGGCGCGCTCAATCCCGGCGAGGTCCACTTCTACAAGTTCTCGGCCACCGCTGGGCAGCAGCTGTCGGTCTCGAGCTATGCAAACCGGCTCGACCAGGCCGACTGGGATACCTCGATGCGCCTCCGCCTCATCGCTCCGGACGGGACCACCGAGCTGGCGCGTGCGGGGGCCGTCAGCGCCGACGCGCCCGGAGTGGACAATGGCCTGTTGCTCGTGCGCCTGCCGCAGGACGGCGATTACTTCCTCGCGGGCGACGTGGATCAGGCAGGTCAACTGAGCGGCAGGTACGCCATTTTGATGACCCTCGCGCCCGATGCCGGCGTCAGCCTGCAAATGGAGGCCGAACCCTCGGGCGCCACCGGCCAGAACGACACCATCGCCACCGCACAGAAGCTCTTTACCGGCACGCTCTTCGGTCACTATGACAGCGCCGCCACCGGGGCGCCGACCTCCGACTTCTACGCCATCGCCGTGGTCAATCCCGTCCGCGTGCGCCTCGATCTCAACGCCGCGCGCAGCGGCGCCGCCAACGGGGATCGGGTGTGGGTCGGCCGCCTGGAGTTGCAGGACGCCTCGGGCGCCGTCCTGTGGGCAAACGACAAGTCGTACGGGTTGGACCCGGCCGTCGATTTCGCGATTACCAGGCCGGGCACCTATTACGTGCGTGTCACGGCGTCCAATGACCAGCCGAATGCGCGCAGCAGCCCCTACTTCCTGAATTACCAGGCGACGCCGTACGTGCCTGCAGCCGAAACCGCCACCAATACGACGCCCGCCGGGGCGACGGCGTTCAGGTACGCGTCCGAGGTCACCGGCTCCTTCGCCGCCGCGGGCACGCACTGGTTCACCTTCGCCGGGACCGCCGGCGACGTCGTACGGCTCGTCGTGCAGGACCGGACCATGCTCCAGAACGCCACCCTCGCCATTCCGCCGCCGGGGGCGACGCCGGCCCCCGTGGGGCCGACGGCCGCTGTGACCCTGCTCCAGGCGGACGGGGTCACCGAGTTGCCCGTCGGCGGCTTCTTCACCGACGCATCGAAGAGCGAGCTCAACTACAGGCAGACCATCCTCCAGGCGACGAGCACGTACTTCGTTCGCGTCCGGAGCACCGGAGCCGGGAAGTTCGGGCTCCGCCTCGAACGCGTCACCGCCTCCGCCCGCGAGGTCGAGCCGGATGACACGGCGGCGACGGCAACGCTGGTCCCGGCCAGCGGCTGGATCTCGGGCGCCATCAGCGGAGCAGAGCAGGACCATTTCAAGGTCCACGCCGAGGCCAATCAGCTGGTGACCGTCTCGGTCCTCGCGGGGCGTGGCGCGGGTCTCGGATCGCCGCTGTCGGACTGGGGTTCGTCGCTCGTGCCGAGCGTCCAGATCGTCGATTCGCTTGGCAACGTGCTCTCGGCAACCTCGGCCCGCCGGACGGGGCCGTTCAACTTTGCCGAGTCGCTACAGCATCCGTTGGTGGCGCAACTCAGCAACGCTCCTCCGACGCTGCAGGCAACGTTCCGCGCACCGGCGGCAGGGGACTTCGACGTCGCGGTCACCGACGCGGACGGGCAGGGCGGGAGGAACTTCTTCTACGCCCTGAACGTTTCGAAGAACCAATGACGGGTCGCGCGGAGGCCGCGGCTGCCGGGGGGCAGCCGCGGCTTCCGGCAACCCCTGCCTTTGCCTTGGTCTGATTCATCCAAAAATACATTGAATCCTGTGATTGCACTGTAATCGCGAGACGAAGTGTTTCGTTGCAAAAACAAAGGCATGCGGCCCATCCGGGCGGCGCTTTGTTTGCTCTCAAACGATTGTGCGCGGATGAGCTCCACCTCCGGGCTCGTCCGCCGCCTTGACGACCCGATTCTCGAATGCTATGAGCACAAACGAAACGTCGGCCCGCGCAATCGGCCGGCGCGGTTGGTGTGTTGCTCTTCATGATGCCAGGGGGACCTGCCCGATTGCCGTTGGTTGATTGATCTGCCGATTCAACATGCAATCAGCACTAGAGGTGTATCTTGAAACGAGCATTCGTCGTTTGCCTATTGGCGGCAGCTGCCATCGCGCCTTCGCGCGCATTCGGACAGGCCACCACGTTCGCCCCCAGGTTCGAGGTCAACCCGGTGGAGGTCGACAACGGCTCGTTCGTCGTCGCGGCGTTCTGGCGCTACGGCCTCGGGTGCTTGCTCGCGTCCCCCGGCGGCGATGGATTCGGTTGCATCAACCAGTCCGCGCCCGACCCGCGCAACGAGGGGTTGCTCCTCTCCAAGTCCAACCAGACCGCTCTCCCGGGGCAGGCCACCGCCGAGATCAAGGGCGTCAAGGGCTCGTTCCTGTTCGAGCTCGGCTACGACCTGCGCAAGGCAAACTCGATCGCGTCCTCGGACCAGGGGTCGGAGTGCAACAACAACTCCCCGCGGTTCGAGATCCAGATGGCCGACAACGCGAATTACTACATCCCCTGCCAGCTGCCGACCGACGACCTGTCCACCTCGCTCTACTGGAGGCGACCGGTCTGGGGCGGCTCATCGGCCCTGGTGGCTTGCGTGGGACAGGGGAGTCCCGCTGCCGTTTGCACTCCCACCGAGATCGGCTGCGCCGACCCGAACGGCTGCGGACTCGACAAGCGGGTGGTGTCCATGCGGATCGTCCAGGACGTCGGTCCGGACGACGAAGACAACGGAGGCCTCGAGGAGTTCGGCCTCGCCGTCCTCGACAACATCGACGTGAACGGGAGGCTGAAGGGCTCCGGCCCCGCTCCGCGGCATGGCGACGAGGACGAAGGGCAGGGGCGCGACAACGGCGGCCGCGAGCTCCATTTCCTCGACAGCCCGTCGGTCCCCGCGAGCAGCACCTTCGACTTCAGCGACGCCATCGCCAACATGAACCTGGTGGGCGTCAACGGCGCGCGCGGAATTTCGTACACCTCGGGGCCGTCCGGGCAGCCGTGCGTGACCTTCAGCGGGGATGGTCTGGTGAACGGCGCATCCGGTTTCGCTTATACGTTCAACGCCTGCGATCTCTCCACGATTGGATCGCAGCTCGGCACGTACAACATCGCGGTGACCAGCTCCGCGGGGACCCTGTACAGCCAGGCGGGATCGCTGACCGTGGGCTTCATCGCGATCCACCCGCCGCCGCTGGCAGCCTTCACCGCCAACTGCACGAATCTATCGTGTGCATTCGACGCGTCCGGCTCCACCGGCCTTGTGACCAGCTATCACTGGTCGTGGGGCGACGAGACCACCTCCGACGGCGGGCCCACCGCGACGCATACCTTCGCGTTCGCCGACACCTTCAGCGTCACGCTGACGGTGACCGACAGCGTCGGCCGCAGCGCGCTGGTCACCCACGCGATCGCCGTCACCACCCCGCCTTCCGGGCCCACCGCGGCGTTCACCTTTGCGTGCAGCGGGTTCTCGTGCAGCTTCGACGGCTCCGCCTCCACCGGCGGCGTGGTCGCGTGGCACTGGTCGTGGGGCGACGAGACCACCACCGACGGCGGACCCACGGCGACGCACGCCTTTACCTTCGCCGACACCTTCAGCGTGTCGCTGACGGTGACCGACGCCGCCGGCAATATCGGAGTCGTCACCCACACGGTCACGGTCACCAATCCAAACCCGGGTCCCACCGCCGCCTTTACCTTCAGCTGCACCGGGCGCACTTGCAGCTTCGACGGCTCGGGCTCCACCGGCCGCGCCGCGATCACGGCCTACTTCTGGTCCTGGGGAGACGAGTCCACCAGCGACGGCGGCCCCACCGCCTCGCACACCTTCCCGTTCGGCGACACCTTCGGCGTCACGCTGACGGTGACCGACTCGACCGGGGCCAGCGCGGGAGTGACGCATGCGGTGACGGTGCCCTGAGCAGGGTCTCATGGGAGTAGCTTCGACAGCTTCTCCTGCGCGTCCGCCGCGAATCCCAGCGTCAGCGCCCCGCCCACCTCGATGATGGGGCGGCGCACCCGCGCGCCGTCCTCCGCCAGCCAGGCGATCAGCTTCTCGCCGGAGAGGCCCTCCGCCTCGGCGCGCCGCTTGGGCGCGACCAGCAACTCCGCGCCGCCGGCCTTCTTCGCCAGGGCGCGGAGCTCCGCAGCGTCGAGCGGCTGCTTGATCAGGTTGCGCTCCTCGACTTGCTGCTTCTTTCGCGCGAGAAACTCCCGCGCCTTGGTGCAGCCGGTTCAGCCGGGTTTGCCGTAGTAGCGGATCATGGCCGGAACGATATCCCAGTGCGCCTGTCTTTTCAGCGCGCCTGGAAGGGCCAGAAGTGCAGCACCCTGGCGGCGACCAGCGCCGCGCCCAGCACCAGGGCCGCAAGCCAGAGCAGCCGCTTGCGGCGGCGGGCCCGCTTGTCCTCGAAGGGATCCTCGAGCGAGCGGGTCGATCCCGGCGGCAGCGTCTTCACGTCGGTGAGCGCCGTGCCCAGCGGGATGTTGATGCGCACGCGGCCGTTGACCGCCCAGCCGTTCGCCTCCAGCACCGGGCCCAGCGTGCGCTGCCGCAGCTTCATCCAGGCGAGCAGCATGGAGGGACCGGAGATGGCCAGCCCCGCGCCCAGCACCGCCAGGGGCTTCGCCCACCAGGGCTGGAGCCCCATGAAGCCGCTGACGAAGCCGCCGAACAAGGCCCCGATGGCGCCGATGCCGACGCCCAGCGCGGCGATGATGCCCACCATCTTGCCCACGTCCACCGGCGCCTTCTGGGGCGGTGGGGCGATTCCGGCCTCCGCGGCGGAGCGCAACTGCACGTCGGACTCCTTCTCGCGTGCCGCCGCGTACTTCTGCACCTGCTCCTCGATCATGCGAAGGAACTTCTTGTAGGGCCCGAAGAAGGCCTGCCGGATGCTGATGGGGCTGTCGAGGATGCGGACGATGGTGGCGTCCCAGTCGCGGCCCTTGCGGTCGTAGAAGAGGCCGTTGCGGCCGGGCATCAGGTAGTCGCTGTCTCCCTGGCTGACGCAGGCGGCGATCTTCATCGTCTCGCCCGGGCGCTTGAGATCGCAGTAGGCGATGTACAGGCGCGAGAGCGACGCCAGCGTGGCATGGGCCGCGACGTCCTCCACGCGCACGCAGAGGTTGCAGCTGCGGCTGTCGAGGTAGAGCGTGCCCGACTGGAAGATCGCCTCCGCGTTCAGATCGTAGAAGTCGTGGAAGCTGACGAAGTTCTTCAAGAGCGTGTGCAGGTCGCGCCGGTAGTGCGTCAGGCGCACCGCGTCCTCCACCGCGGCGGCCTCGCCCGTCACCGCCTCGTCGCGCGCGAGCAGCGCCTCGATGCGCGCGCGGACCTCGGGCTGCAGCAGGGCCTCCACCCGCGAGAGCCCCAGCTTCTCGACGGTCTGGCCTTTCTTCGCGGAGAGCCAGGCCTCCACCTCGGCGAAGCGAGGCCGCAACTGCTCCCACTCGATGGCGGTGATCTCGGTCTTCTGCGCTCCGAAGAGCGGCGCCACGGCCGTCTTCTGGAAAGTGGCCAGCGCGCCCAACCATGCGGGGTTGACGCGCTCGAGCAGCGGGAGGGCTGCGCCCGGCTCCACCCGCGCCAGCGGGAGGGCCTGCAGCTCGATCTGCGGCGCCGGCGGCGGCTCCTGCGCGACGAGGCGCGCGTCGTAGGCGGCGATGCGGCAGCGGTTGAA
>DASRTX010000659.1:0-2487 GCA_035655715.1 Myxococcales bacterium
CCTCTCGCACATGGTGCGCGCCGGGATCCTCGCCGCGCTGGACCGGGCGAACGCGGACGCCACCATCTCCGCCGTCGTGCTGGCGGGCGCCGGGCGATCGTTCTCCGCGGGCGCCGACATCAACGAGCTGGGAACCGCGAAAGCGCTGCTCGAGCCCATCCTGCCCACCGTCATCCGGGAGATCGAACGCAGCGACAAGCCGGTGGTGGCGGCGCTGCACGGAGTGGCCATGGGTGGCGGCCTCGAGCTGGCGCTCGGCTGCCACTACCGCGTGGCCCTGCGCGGAACACAGCTCTCGCTGCCCGAGGTGAAGCTCGGGCTGCTACCGGGCGCAGGCGGAACGCAGCGGCTCCCGCGGGCGGTTGGACTGGAAACCGCGCTCAACCTGATCGTCTCCGGCGCCTCCATCGCGGCGGAGAAGCTGGCAGGGTCGGGGCTGCTCGACGAGGTGATCGAGAGTGACCTCCTTGCCGGGGCGCTGGCCTTCGCCGGCCGCATCGCCGCGCAGCGCCCGTTGCCGCTGCTGCGGGAGCGCCGCGTCGCGCACGCGCACGCCGACGCATTCCTGGCGTTCGCGCGCAATGGGGTGGCCGCGGCGGCAAAGGGCTACCCCGCGCCCCTCAAGTGTGTCGATGCGGTGGCCGCGTCGGTGGAGCCTTTCGCGGAGGGCATCCGCACCGAGCGCAAGCTCTTCCTCGAGCTCTTGCACTCGCCCGAATCGCGGGCGCTTCGCCACGTCTTCCTGGCAGAGCGCGCGGCGTCCAAGGTCCCGGACATTCCAGAGGACACCCCGACGCGTCCGATCCGCACGGGGGCCGTGATCGGCGCCGGCACCATGGGCGGAGGCATCGCCATGTCGTTCGCCAACGCCGGCATCCCGGTGCGGCTCTTGGAGGTGAAGCAGGACGCGCTGGACAGGGGGCTCTCGGTCATCCGCAAGAACTACGAGGGCAGCGCGAAGAAGGGAAAGCTCACCGGGGCGCAGGTGGTGGAGCGGCTCCAGCTCATCCAGCCGACGCTCTCGTATCGCGAGGTCGCGGACGCGGACATCGTCATCGAGGCGGTGTTCGAGGAGCTTTCGGTGAAGGAGGGCGTCTTCCGGCAGCTCGACGAGGTGATGAAGCAGGGCGCCATCCTCGCCACCAACACCTCCACGCTGGACGTGAACACGATCGCCGCCTTCACCCGCCGTCCTGCTGACGTGATCGGCACCCACTTCTTCAGCCCCGCCAACGTGATGAAGCTCTTGGAGATCGTGCGCGGCCGCGCCACCGGCAAGGACGTGCTCGCCACGGTGCTGGGGCTGGCCAGGAAGCTCCACAAGACCGGCGTGGTCTCGGGCGTGTGCGACGGCTTCATCGGCAACCGGATGCTGGCGCGCTACATCGAGCAGGCCCTCTTGATGATCGAGGAGGGAGCGCTGCCGCAGACGGTCGACGCGGCCATGGAGAAGTTCGGCATGGCCATGGGTCCGTTCCGCATGGCCGACCTGGCGGGCGGCGACGTCAGCTGGTTCATCCGCAAGCGCCGGTACGCGGAGCATCCGGAAGCGCGCAAGCAGCTGATCGCGGACCGCCTCTGCGAGCTGGGACGCTTCGGCCAGAAGACCTCCGCGGGCTGGTATCGCTACGAGCAAGGGCGGCGCGACGCCATCCCCGATCCCGCCGTCGAGGAGCTGATCGTCTCCACCTCGCGCGGGATGGGCGTCGCGCGGCGCGAGCTTCTGGACGAGGAGATCGTCGAGCGCTGCATCCTGGCGCTGGTCAACGAGGGCGCGAAGATCCTCGAGGAAGGGATCGCGCAGCGCGCCTCCGACATCGACGTGGTCTATCTCACCGGCTATGGGTTTCCGCCGTACCGGGGCGGCCCCATGCACTACGCCGATTCGCTGGGCCTCTACAACGTGCTGCGCGCCATGAAGCGGCTGGCCCGGAATCCGCACGGCGATCCGGCGGTGTGGGAACCTGCGCCGCTGATCGCGAGGCTCGCGGTCGAAGGCAAATCGTTCAGCGGGAGCGCGCCATGACCGACGCAGCCATCGTCTCCACCGCCCGCACCGGCCTGGCCAAATCGTGGCGCGGGGCCCTCAACATGACCCATGGCGCGACGCTGGGCGGGCACGTGGTCGAGGCGGCCGTCTCGCGCGCGAAGGTGGATCCCGCCGAGGTCGAAGACGTGATCATGGGCTGCGCGCTCCCCGAGGGCACCACGGGGGGCAACGTGGCCCGGCAGATCGCGCTGCGCGCAGGCCTTCCCGTGACGACTGCCGGGACCACCGTGAACCGCTTCTGCTCGTCCGGCCTGCAGGCCATCGCCATCGCGGCGCAGCGAGTGATCGTCGATCGCGTGCCGGTGATGGTGGCGGGCGGCCTGGAGTCGATCTCCTGCGTGCAGCAGGAGCTGAACCATCACTTGTTCAAGGACCCCTGGCTGCTCGAGCACAAGCCTGACATCTACTTGAGCATGCTGGAGACCGCCGAGAACGTG
>DASRTX010000660.1:0-5269 GCA_035655715.1 Myxococcales bacterium
CGAGACATCGCTCGGCCAGAGCATCGCGCGGTCGACGGGACGCAAGTTCGTGCGTCTCTCGCTCGGCGGCGTGCGTGACGAGGCCGAGATCCGGGGCCACCGGCGCACCTACGTGGGCGCCCTGCCCGGCCGCGTGATCCAGAGCATGAAGAAGGCCGGCACCATCAATCCCGTGATGATGCTGGACGAGATCGACAAGCTGGGCGCCGACTTCCGCGGCGATCCGAGCGCGGCTTTGCTCGAAGTGCTGGACCCGGAGCAGAACAACAGCTTCTCCGACCACTACCTCGACGTGCCCTACGATCTCTCCAAGATCATGTTCATCGCCACCGCCAACCAGCTGGAGCCCATCCCGCCGCCGCTGCGCGACCGCATGGAGGTCATCGAGCTGCCCGGGTACACCTTCGAGGAGAAGACCCACATCGCCCGCAACCACCTGATCCCCAAGCAGGTGCGCGAGCACGGGCTCTCGCTGGAGAACATCGAGATCCCCGACGCCGCGCTGGGCAAGCTGATCGGCGGCTACACGCGCGAGGCCGGCGTCCGGAATCTGGAGCGCACCATCGCCGACGTGTGCCGCGCGGTTGCCGTGGACGTGGCCAAGGGCGACTCGGCCAAGCGCACCATCAGCCCCGAGGAGCTGGAGATCATCCTCGGGCCCGAGAAGCACTACTCGGAGACGGCCGAGCGCACCGAGCTGCCCGGCGTGGCCACCGGCCTCGCCTGGACGGCAGCGGGCGGCGATCTGCTCTTCATCGAGGCCACGCGGATGCAGGGGAAGGGCGGCATCACCCTCACCGGCCAACTGGGCGACGTGATGAAGGAGTCGTGCCAGGCGGCGCTCAGCTACACGCGCAACAAGGCGCAGAAACTGGGCATCGATCCGCGGTTCCTGGAGAAGAACGACATCCACATCCACTTCCCGGCGGGCGCCATTCCCAAGGACGGGCCGTCGGCGGGCGTCACCATCTTCACCGCGCTGACTTCGCTGCTCACCGGCATCCGGGTCCGCGGCGACGTGGCGATGACGGGTGAGGCGACCCTCCGCGGCCTGGTGCTGCCGGTGGGCGGCATCAAGGAGAAGGTGCTGGCGGCGCACCGGGCGGGCATCAAGCGGATCATCATGCCGGAGCGCAACAAGAAGGACCTGGTGGACGTGCCCGATCAGGCGAAGAAGGAGATGGAGTTCATCTTCGCCCACTCGATGGACGACGTCCTCCGCTCGGCGCTGGAGGAGGATCCCTTCACCAAGGCCGAGAAGGGGCCTCCCCCGGACCAGCAACCCCAGGGCGAGCAGAAGCCCCCGGAACCCCAGGCCCACGCCTAGCCAACAGCGCTCCTGAATCCACCGAGGGCCCCCTTCCACCAGGATCGGGGCCCTCGCGTTTGATCGAAGCTCTACTCTGGCGTGCAGACGCGGGCGCGGCCTTCCTTCTTGGCCTTGTAGAGGGCGCGATCGGCGCGGGCGAGGAGGTCTTCCAGGCTCTCGCAGCCCTCAGCGCCGGCGACGCCGATGGAGAGGGTGGCGGCCAGGTTCTGGTCGAGCACGGTCAGCGGGCGCGCCGCTACCCGGGCCAGCAGGCGCTCCGAAGTCGCGATGGCGCCTTCCAGGTTGGTCTCCGGCATCAGCGCGACGAACTCGTCTCCTCCCAGGCGGGCCGGGAGATCGCTCGCGCGCAGGGTGGCGCGCACCAGCGCGCCGATGTGCTGCAGCACCGCGTCGCCGGCAGCGTGCCCGAACGTGTCGTTGATGCGCTTGAAGCCGTCCACGTCGATCATGGCGCAGGAGAGGGGGTGGTTGTGCCGCCGGTGCCGTACCCACTCACCGTCGGCGTGGTCGAGGAACGCCCGGCGGTTGAGCACGCCGGTGAGCGAGTCGATCATCGCCAACTCGCGCAGGCGCCCGGTCAAGGACGCGAGCTGGGAGACCGACTCATGGTAGCGGCGGCGCAGCACCTCTACCTGGTCGACCAGGTCGGAGGAGGTGGCCGACTCGCGTCCCACACCCGCCAGATACGGCCGCTCCAGCCCATAGAAGCGGTAGGAGGTGCCGATCAGCCGCTCGCGGCCCCGGTGCACCAGCTCCAGCGTCAGTGAAAAAGCCGTCTCGTGGTCCAGGGAAAGCCCTTGCCTGAAGCGCGCTTGCGAGGTTTCGTCGAGCGAGCGCAGGAAATCATCGCCGGGAGTCACCAGGGGCACCGCTGAACGGAGCCCTGCGCTCGCCCGCACCACCTTGAGCCCGGCGTCGAGGACGACGACGAAGTCCGGCGATCGATCGATGAGAAGTCCTTCGAGACCTTGCACGATGCTGCGAAGCCCCCGCGTTGAGTCGGCAAGCATACGGGGGGATACGCCACCGCGAAAGGTGGGAAAAGGAATTCCCCGCCGCCCACATTGTAGGCATGAAAAGGGGTTCTGTCCGGCGAAGTTGCGGCGCGGGGCGCGGCATGACAGATCGGGCGCTGTGCGGGCGGCGCTGGTGACCGGAGCGGCCGGACTGATCGGGTCGCACCTGTGCGAGGCCCTCGCACAGGCGGGCTGGGAAGTGCGCGCGATCGACCGGCCCGGCTCCGATCTCGCACCCGCCGGCCATGTCGGCGCGCAGGTCGCCACGGCCGAGTTGGTAGGCCCCGAAGGCGCCCTTGCGCTGGCAGAACTGGCAAAGGGCGCGGCGGTGGTGGCCCACGCCGCCTTTCCGGGTGCCTCGCGCCGCCAGGAAGCCCTGGTTTCGCTGCGCGTGGCCATGGCCGCCGCCGTCCAGGCGCGGGCGCCCTTCCTCTTGCTCTCCAGCACCACGGTCTACGGACGGCCGCGCAACCTGCCCTGCGAGGAAGGGGAGGTGAAGCTGCCCGTCGATGCCCACGGCGCCACCCGCTGGGCAATGGAGCGGGAAGCCTTCCTCTGGCGCCGCACCCGCGGCCTTCAGCTGGTCGTCTTGCGTCCCGCGCTCACCTACGGGCCCCGGCAGCGGCGTGGGCTCGCCGTCATGCTCGCCATCGCGGCGCTGGCCGCGCGCGCCGACCGCGCGCTCTGGGTGCCGCGCCGGGGGCCAGTCGTCCACACCGTTCATGCGCAGGACGTGGCCGCGGCGGCGGTGCTGCTCGCGGAGGAGGCCGCCGCTCTGGACGGACGGGCCTTCAACGTGGCCGACGACGCCCCGCTCCCGCTCGAGGAACTGGCGCGCGCGGTGCTCCAGGCCGCCGGCACGCGCGAAGCCGGTCGCTTCCCATATGCGCCCGGTCCGGCCCGGCTGGGCCTCTGGTTCGCAAGGCACCTCCCCGACTGGATGCTCTGGCGGCCGCTCAACCGGCGCATCGCGCAGGGCTGGCGAATGGCGTTCGACGGCCAGCCGCCCGGGCCTGCGCCGAAATTGGAGCCGGACCTTCTCGAGCAGCTCTCCGCCGACCGCTGGTACGACACGCAGCGCCTGCGCGAGCTGGGCTTCGTGCCGCGGTTCCCCAGCGCGGTGGAGGGCCTGCAGCAGCTCGCCCTGGAGAGTCGCTCGCGAGGCCTGCTTCCGGCCAACGCCCTCCTCGCGCCTTGAGCGCCGGCCGTCCTGCCGGCAGAGCAGCAGGACGTTTTCTGCTACATTGAAGGCGATGACTCCGGGCGAGCTGGAGCAGAAGGCGGAGAGGGCGGTGCGCCGCGGCGAGCTGCTGGCCGCCCTCGAACACTTCGAAGCCTACCTCGCCCAGCGCCCGGACGACGAGCGCGTGCGGGCGCGGATGGACTCGGTGCGCGCGCTTCTTCAGCCCAGCGAGCTGGTCAGCCGCCGCCGCTCCGAGCCCGAGGAGGCGGAAGCGCCGCCGAGGCTGAGCGACGCCGAACAAGGAGAGCTGCACGCCGGCTCGGGGCGCTTCGGCGACGCCGTCGAGGCCTATGAACGCGCCGTGAAGGGAAATCCCAACAACGAGCTCCTCCGCGAGCGGCTCGAGGAGCTGCGCTCGATGGCACACCCCGCCGGCAAAGCCGATCTGGCTGCCGCCGAGAAGCTGGAGGCGCCGGTGCCGGCTCCCGCCAAGGGCCCCGCGCCGCTGCGATCGGCCAAGGCCCACGCCGCGTCGTTCGCTCCGCTGCACGCCAAAGAGAGCAAGCCCCTCCCGCGCGACCGCAAGGCCCTGCTCGAGGAGCTGCTGCAGCGGGTGCGCGCGGGGCGGCGCACGGCCTGACTCCGATGTCCTGAATCTACCCAATGGCGGAAGTCCTGTTTTCGCAGTAGAAACGCGACACGCGCGTCAGGGCGTCGGAGGTTTTCTTTGGAGCTGGGCCGGTACCGGCTGGAAGAACAGGTCGGTCAGGGCGGCATGGCGGTGGTGTGGCGCGGCTGGGACACCCAGCTGCGCCGCATCGTGGCCGTGAAGGTCCTGCACGCGCACCTGCACGCGCGCGAGGAGATCCGCCGCCGCTTCGATCGCGAGGCGCACGCGGTGGCGCGGCTGCACCATCCCCACATCCTCGACGTCTACGACTTCAGCGGCCCTTCGGCGCAGCCCAGCTACCTGGTCACCGAGTTCATCCGCGGGCACACGCTGCGCGCCTTCGCCGAGCAGCATCCCTTCGATCCGCCTGAGCTCGCCGCCGCGTGCCTGTTGCCCATCGCCGAGGCGCTGCAGCACGCGCACGCCGCCGGCGTGGTGCACCGCGACCTGAAGCCGGAAAACATCATGGTCCGCGAGGACGGCGTGGTGAAGCTGACCGACTTCGGCATCGCCGCCCTGCTCGACCCGGACGAGAAGTTCACCGCCACCGGCAGCATCCTCGGCTCCCCTGCGCACCTCGCGCCCGAGACCATCGAAGGCAAGCCAGCCGACCCGCGGGCCGATCTCTTCTCCTTCGGCACCATCCTCTACTGGCTTTCGTGCGGAAAGCTGCCCTACCAGGCCTCCTCGCCGGCGGCGCTGCTCCGCGCCATCCTCGACGGCAGGCGCGAGGATCCGCGCTCGCTGCGGCACTCGGTCAGCGACGCGCAGGCCAAGCTGATCGCCCGCTGCCTGGAGAACGATCCGGCGAAGCGCTACCAGAGCGCCGCGGAGGTGAAGCACGAGCTGCTCCAGCTCCTGCACGACGCGGGCATCGACGATCCGGTGCGCGAGCTGGCCGAGTTCGTCCTGGCGCCGGAGGCGCAGGCGGCCAGCGTCCGCGAGCGGCTGGTCTTGCGCAGCCTGCGGGCCGGAGAGGAGCAGCTGGCCCTGGGCAAGACCAGCGCCGCGCTGGCGGCGTTCGGACGCGCGCTGGCGCTGGATCCGGCGAACGTGCAGGCGAAGGGCCG
>DASRTX010000661.1:0-19710 GCA_035655715.1 Myxococcales bacterium
CTTCGACATCGACGTCATCCTCTCCGAGAAGGAGCGCATCGTCCGCAAGAGCGGCGTGCTGGAGTTCTTCCGCACGCAGGAGAAGATGGACAACATCGGCGGCCTGGACGTCCTCAAGGGCTGGCTTCGCAAGCGCCAGGCCGCGTTCAGCGAGGAGGCGCGCCAGTTCGGCCTGCCCCGGCCCAAGGGCATCCTCATGATCGGCATCCCCGGCGGCGGAAAGTCGCTCACCGCCAAGGCCGTGGGCGCCGCCTGGCGCCTGCCGCTCCTGCGCCTCGACGTCGGCAAGGTCTTCGCCGGCATCGTCGGCAGCTCGGAGGAGAACATGCGCCGGGCCATCCAGATGGCCGAGGCGGTGGCTCCCTCCATCCTCTGGGTGGACGAGCTGGAGAAGGGCTTCTCCGGCACCGGCAGCTCCAACAGCTCCGACGGCGGCACGGCCGCGCGCGTCTTCGGCAGCTTCATCACCTGGCTGCAGGAGAAGACCAGCCCGGTCTTCGTCATCGCCACCGCCAACAACGTGGACGAGCTTCCGCCGGAGATGATGCGCAAGGGCCGCTTCGACGAGATCTTCTTCGTCGATCTGCCCACGCTGCCGGAGAGGCGCGAGATCGTCGCCATCCACATCAAACGGCGCGGGCGCGATCCCGATCAGTTCAACCTCGACCACCTGGCGCAGAAGAGCGAAGGCATGACCGGGGCCGAGATCGAGCAGGCGGTGGTCTCCGCGCTCTTCGACGAGTACGACAAGAGCGGCAAGGCGGGCGTCCTCACCACCGAGGGCATGGCCCACTCGCTGGGAGAGACGGTGCCGCTCTCGCGCACCATGAAGGAGAAGATCGCGGCGCTACGCACCTGGTGCAAGACGCGGGCGCGCGCCGCCTCCTCCGAGTTCGCCGCCCAGCAGCACGAGGGAGGCCGCGCCCTGGACCTCGATCCCCAGCAGGGGAAGGTCTAGCCGTGTCCCACTTCACGCAGGTGGAGACGAAGATCAACGATCTCGTCGCGCTCAAGAGCGCGCTCGCCGAGCTGGGCATGGAGTTCGAGCAGGCCACCGAGAACCAGCTGGTCAAGGTGCGCGGCTGGAAGGGTTCCACCCTCACCGCGGAGGCGAAGATCAAGGCCTCCAAGAGCTACGACATCGGGCTCCAACTCACCGAGGAGGGCACCTACAAGCTGGTGGCCGACTGGTGGGGCATCGAGGAGGAAACCAACGAGGAGGCGGCCAAGGTCCAGCAGCGCGTCCTCCAATGCTACGCCAAGCACAAGGTGAAGGCAGAGGTGGCCAAGCAGGGCTTCACCCTCGACGAGGAGCAGGTGGAAGCCGACGGCACCATTCGCCTGGCGGTCTCGAAGTGGTAGTTTGAGGTCAAAGGAATCATGGCCGACAAGCAAAAGATGGAAATCACCATCCTTCCCAACGGGGAAGTCTCCATCAAGGTGCTCTGTGTCCCGGGGCCTTCCTGCCAACAAGTTTCCGCCGCCCTGGAGGAGTCGCTGGGCAAGGTGAAGTCGAAGGAGAAGACGGCGGAGTACTACCAGGAAGCGCTGGAGACCGAAGAGGTCACCCAGAAGAGCGGCAGCTAGCGCATCCATGATCCGTCTGACGCACCTCTCCGGGAGCCTTCGCGGCACCTCGTCCACCTCGCCCAAGGCGGTGGTCCGCATCGGCCGCGGGCCCGACTGCGACGTGCGCTTCGACGCGCGGCTGGACGGCCGGGTCTCCGCGCACCACGCCGAGATCCGCTTCGACCGCGATCATTACCTGGTGGTGGACGTGGGCTCCTCCAACGGCACGCTGGTGAACGGCAAGCTGGTGCGCCAGCAGAAGCTGCGCTCGGGGGACCGCATCGTCTTCGGCGCGCAGGGCGGCCCGGAGGTGAAGTTCGAGATCGACGACGCCGCCATGCGCAAGCCGCCGCCGCGCAACGGCGCCCAGCCGCTGCAGCCGGAGGAGTTCCAGCGGCCCTCCGTCCAGGTCGCCGCCTCCTCGTCGCAGGACGCCTCGACGCTGGCGCGAGAGGCGCAGATGAAGATCTCTCACGCGCGCGCCATGACGGGGGGGCAGCCCTCCGGCCAGACCATGTTCATCATGGCCGACACGGTGAAGCAGGTGGAGGCCGTCACCGAGCGGCGCGATCGGAAGAAGAGCGGCCGCATCGTGCTCTTGATCGTCAGTGCCTCGCTGATCGGGTTCGGCGCGCTGGGCGTGGTCATCTGGCAGCAGAAGCAGCAGATCGAGCAGATCGCCCACAAGAAGGACGGCATCGACAAGCAGATCCAGAAGATCCAGCTGGCGATGCAGATCGAGAGCGATCCGGAGAAGCTGGCCTCGCTGGAGGAGCAGCTCACCATGCTCACCGGCAAGGCGCAGGCCACCATCGGCGAGATGCAGCAGAAGGACAAGGCCGAGGCGGAAAAACTGGCGCAGGCGGGAGACGAGCTGGACCGCCAGATCCGCAAGATCCTCACCAAGTTCAACGCGCCGGCCTACGCGGTGCCGCCCATCTTCAAGGACCGCCTCAAGCACCACATCGAGGCCACGCTGCGCCGGTCGAACACGAAGCAGGTCTACGCCCGCAAGCAGAAGTACTGGCCGCTGATCATCAAGGAGTTCTCCGCGCTGGGTCTGCCCGAGGAGATGGCCTACGTGGCCTGGACGGAGTCGCAGTTCGATCCGCTGGCCCAGAGCCCGGCAGGAGCGCGCGGGATGTGGCAGTTCATGGACTTCCGCGCCCGCGAGTTCGGGCTGCGCGTGGACAAGCGCGTGGACGAGCGCATCGACGTGGCCAAGGAGACCAAGGCGGCGGCGCGGTACCTGGCCAACTTGCTCTCCGAGTTCGGCGAGGACTCCTTCATGCTCGCCATCGCCAGCTACAACAAGGGCGAGAACGGCGTGCGCCGCGTGCTCCACCAGGTGGCGCAGGAGCCGGGCGGCTTCCGCAAGGACAAGCGCGACTTCTGGCACCTGTACCGACTGAAGAAGCTGCCGGAAGAGACCATGGAATACGTGCCGCAGATCCTCGCCGCGGCGATCATCGGCAACGACCCGAAGAAATACGGACTCGAGCAGCAACCATGAAAAGGACTGCCATGCAGAAGATCTCCGGACTCTTGCTCGTCGCGGCCGCCCTCGCCGGCTGCCGCTCCATTCCCTTCTACGGCGGCCCCAAGTTCGAATATCAAAAGGAGTCGCAGGAGGGCGTGCTCGGCAAGAAGCAGGACGCCACCCTCACCGACGAGGGCAACCACCACACCGCGGGCTTCCGCTACGAGCTCGCCGCGCCGGGCGCGCTGATCGCCAGCGCCAGGCCGGTGAACCCGCAGGCGCAGATCACCGTGGCCATCTACGCCGAGGGCAGCGGCGACGTGCCCATCGCCAAGGGCGACCCGGGCAAGAAGGCCGAGGCCAACGAGCTGCAGCCCGGCGTGTACTACGTGACCGTGAGCGAGCCGTGGAAGGACGCGGTGCGCACGCGCGTCGAGCTGCGCGCCATCTTCAAGCCGCAGGATCCCGACGCCGCGCAGCAGGCCTGCAAGACGCAGGCGACGGCCCGCGAGCTCAATCCGGACAAGGGCCAGGCCGAGGACGGCGTCGACTACTCGGCGCAGCGGCGGACTTGTTGGTGGAAGGTCCCCCTGGCCGCCGAGGGCGCGCTCTCGGTGAAGTTCGACAACAACGGCAACAACCTGACGGCCGAGTTCGTGCCGGCGCAGGGCGCACCGGAGAAGATCGACCCGGTGGCGGGGCTCTCCAAGGCCGACCTTCCCGCGGGCGACTACTTCGTCAAGGTCTACGCCAACGACGCCGGCGACGCCGGCCGCTATCGCCTGGCCACCAGCTTCAAGATCGGTGACACCTGCAAGAATGGCGGGCCGGCCTGCTCGCTGGAAGGCGCCGAGGAGCTGAAGCTGCCCTCCGACTCCAAGACCGCGGACGTGGACTACTCCAAGAGCAAGCAGTTCCATTTCTACAAGGCGAGCCTCAAGGAGAAGGGCAAGCTGACCATCAACTTCAAGGTGCTGCAGCCGCAGCGCGGCTCGAAGGTGGCGGCCTACTTCATGAAGACGCCGGACGACGAGGGCGACCGCATCGCCGGCAGCTCCACCAAGGACATCGAGAGCCCGGGCGACTTCTTCATCCGCGTGCAGGCGCCGGACACCGGCGACTACGGCAAGTACGCCATCTCCACCATCTTCCAGCCCTCGAACTTCATCCCCGCCGACGTGGTGGAGATCGGGCGCAGCCCCTGCCTGCTCACCGTCAGCGCGGGCACCAACCAGGGCGTGCGCGCCGGACTGGGCTGCACCGTGGTGAACGCCTCAGGCCAGGCCCTGGACTCCTGCGTGGTGGACCAGACCTTCCCCAACCTCTCCAAGGTCAAGCCCGCGAGCGCCCGCTGCAACGTGGCGCCCAACTCGAAGGTACAGATCAACTCGCAGTAGGAGCTCGCGCTTCAGCGCGCGAGGCGCTGCAGGCTCGCGCCCTCGGTGAGGGCGTAGATGGCGCCGTCCGGCGACACGGCGAGCCCGGTTACCGCCGCGTTGCCCGCGCCGATGCTGCGCCATGTCTTGCCCGCGTCCATGCTGCGTAGGATCCCATCAGGCAGCGCTACCAGCACAGACGTGCCGTCGAGCGCGATCCCCTGGATCCTCTCCGTCCGCCGCAAGACCTCGTGCCAGGTGGCGCCGCTGTCGTCGCTGCGCTGCACCGAGGCCGCGGTGACGGTGTCCTGGCTGTCTTTCTCGAGCAGCGCGGCGAAGACCGTGCCCTGGCTGACCACGATGCCGGCGGCGTCTGACGCGCCCAGAGGCTGCGTCTGCGTCCAGGTGGCGCCGGAGTCGTTGCTCACGCTCAGTCCGGGATGGGCCGGCAGGTACACGATCTCCCGCGAGGTGGGATCGCGATGCAGGTCCTGCGCCCAGGTGTAGAGCCTTCCTGGCAGGCGAAAGTCCGCGGCGAAGGCGCTGAAGCCGCCGGAGTCGCCGAGCTGCGTCCAGGTCGCGCCGCCGTCGGTGGAGTGCTGCAGGGTGTGGCCGTAACCGTACAACTCGCCGGGCCGCAGCGGGTTCGCCACGAGATGCGTCTCCGCCGCGGCGTTGGACAGCGCCGTCCAGGAGTGGCCGCCGTCCGATGACCTCCGCACCGTCAGGTAGTCGGCCAGGTAGAGGGTGTCCTGGCCATCGATGGCGATGGAGCTCGTGAACTGGTCGGTGAGCTGGTTCCAGGTGCTGCCGCCGTCCGGGCTGACGAAGAGGCCGCCGTCGGTCGCGGCGTACAGCGCGCCCTGGCTGGACCACGCGACGCTGGGGACGCCCTCGGCGAACAGCCCGCTGGTGGTGCGCTGCCAGCCGCTTGAGGACGCGCGGTACACGCCGCCTCCCGCGAGCTCCGCGACCGCCGCGAACAGCGGCGTCCGCAGAAGCGGATCGAGGGCGACGAAGGTTGTGCTCCTGTCGGGAATGCCGCGGCCGTCCGGGGCGAAGGTGTTGCCGCCATCGTGCGAGGAGAAGACTCCCGGGAAACGTAGCGCCGCGTAGACCGTACCGTCACCCGCCACCGAAAGAGAGCGCGCAGAGAACGGAATGTTGCCGTAATCGTTCAGCGGGCTCCAACTATTGCCTCCGTCGTTCGAGACGATCACTTCGCCGCCGGCGAATTCGAGCGAGGCGAAGACCCGGCCCCGCCTCAAAGGATCGACGGCGAAGGCGGTGAAGCTGCCGAATTCGGTCCGCATGGCGGTCCAGGTCCTGCCAGCGTCCGTCGAGCGGAAGCCGGTGCCATAGCTGTCTTCGCAGCGGCCGGTGAAGATCGTCGCCGGCGCGAAGGGGTCGAAGGCCAGCCCGCATACGTGCGTCGATTCGTTGAACTGGTGCGGAGGAACGAAGAGGACGCTCCATGTCTTGCCCCCGTCACGGGAGACGTACAGGCCGCCCCAGGTCGCCGCGTAGACGGAGTCGGGGTCGCGCGGGTCCCCGAGAAGCTGCGTCACCGGCGACGGAAGCTGGCCCGAAGCGCTCCAGTCCAGCCCCGCGTCCGCGCTCGCGTAGATCCGGCCGGAGTCATCCGCCGCCCACGCATGGGCTGGATTGACGGCGGAGAAGGTGACGGATTCGAAACCGACGCGCGGGTCCGGCCTCACGGCCGCGGCCTGCCAGCGCGCGCCGCCGTCGGTGGTGCGGAAGAGGATCCGCCGGCCGGCGGCGAGCGCGATTCGCGGATCGTCCGGCTTCACCGCGACCTGCGACATGGAACCGCCTCCCGGGCCCACCTGCGCCCACTGTCCTGGCGCCATGGCGATGGGTTGGGGGACAATGGTGATGGGAGGGCCAGCGTCGGGAGGCGGAGCAGCCGCAACACCGCCGTCAGCTGCGTCGGGAACCGCGGGGGAACCGGGCGTCGGCGGCGAAGAAGAGTGCCCACATCCTCCGGCGAGCAAGCCGGCGACCGCCAGCCACCTTGTGCACATACCTTCCCCCAACGGGCGAAGGCTATGCACGAACCGCATGCGAGGCAGCTGCCGTTCGCGCTTCCGGATCTACCGGACCAAGCAGCTGGATCCACAACAACTGAAGCCGGCAAGGCCGTTCGCGCAGGACCTGTCCCTTTCGGGCACTATCCACTTGGTGGAGAGGTCCGGCAATGTGCCCGCCGGAGGTGCCATGTCCCCGTTCATGACGGCGTTTCTCGGCGGCCTCGCGGGCGGCGCCAGCTTCGCGCTCGTGCTCACGCTGCTGCTCGCGATCTTCGGGCGGCCGCTGGCGGAGGGTTTCTTCCAGCAGCAGGTCGCCTTCATCGAGAAGCGGTTCAAGGAGCGCATCGTCGACGCCGTCCTGGGTCGGATCGCGGGCTTTCTCGACCAGAGCGAGCGCATCGGGCAGATCGCGCGGCGGGTGCTGGAGATCGTGCAGCTGATCGTCAACCGGACGCCGCTGGCGGAGGTCACGCCGGGCGGGGCGGTGGGCGCCTCCACCGTCGCCAGGGGCCACTCCACGCTCGGGAGCGCGTTCGCGGCGATGGGTAAGACCGACGAGGCGCGGCGCTCGTTCGAGGAGGCGCTGCGGCTCGACCCGCGCGATCCGGGAGCGCTCCAGGGCCTGCGCGATCTCGGCGCGTCGCCGTAGGCTCAGGGCTCCCGGTGCGCGGCCCACCGCGCGTGGTGGCATTGGCACCACGGCTGGCCGCGATCGAGCACGTGTGTGGGTCCCGACCGATACGGAATTGATCGTATCGTGTCCCCGATTTCCGCTCACTCGAGGAACTTGTCCGGCGCGGAGTCGAAAAGCTCCTTGTGCTCCGCCGAGCAGAACGAGTAGCTCTTGCCCTTGTAGGTGGAGCGGGGTGCGGTCGCCGCGTCGACTTCCATCTGGCAGACCGGGCAGAGCGGATGGCCCGCGGCGGCCACCGGCGCGGTAGCGTAGATCGCGTTGGAGGCCGGGTTCATCCAGCCCTCGCCCTGGTACTCCATGTAGAAGGCCGTCTTGCGCGCCGCCTCGCGGCCGTAATAGCGCTCCACCACCCGCAGCGCGAGGTCGATTCCCGAGGAGAGCCCGCCGGCCGAGGCGAGATTGCCCTCCTCCACGAAGCGCGCCCCCCGCTGCAGCTTGACGTCGGGAAAGGCCATGGCGAACTCCTTGAAGGCGTTGTGGTGGGTGGTGGCCGACTTGCCCGCCAGAAGCCCGGTCCGCGCCAGCAAGAAGGCGCCGGTGCACACCGACATGGTCACGTCGGCCCGCCGCGCCGTGGAGCGGACCCAGTCGAGCGCCGCGGCGCTGGGACCGTGCTGGGCAGGGATCACCACCACCTTGGGCGGCGGCGCGCTGGCAAAGTCGTAGTCCGGCGTGATGCGCAGCCCCCCGCTGGCGCGGATGGGTCTGGTGCTCTCGGAGACGGTGTAGAGTGAAAAGGCGCTGCGCATCTGCCCCGGCGCTTCCACGTCCTGGAACACTTCCCAGGGCCCGGTGAAGTCGATCACCACCGCCCCGTCGGAGATGAGGAAGGCCACTGGAATGGCCCCTTCGGCGGGCGGCTTGAGCACCGCCGCCGCCGCCGTCCGCGGTGCAGCCTCGACGCGCTGCAGCGACGCCCCCGCCAGGACCCCGGCCGCTGCGCCTTTGAGCAAGTCTCGCCTCTTCATCGGTTCCTCCTTGCCTGCAAGGCGGGCCAGTGCTCGGAGGGAGTATACTTGATGCGAGCATAGTTATTTCAAGCAGACCCGACGGGATACCAGCATCCGCTTTTTTGGGATCCGGACCTGTACAGCCGGTCCTTTTGATGGTCCGCTTTCGGTTGTCTTCATGTTCGCGGTGGCTCCCCATGCGCCGTTCGCGCTCACGGGCACCGAGCCGGATGGCTATTGTCGCAGCGGAATCCTGGCCGCTTCCAGGTCCTCTTCGACCACCTTCTCGAAGTCGTCCGCGTCCAGCCCGTAGATCGCGCGCACCCTGCCGTTGCCGTCGATCAGGAAGGTACGGGGCATCTCCTTCTGCTCGGCGCCATACGCCTTCGCGGCCTGCTCGAACTTGTCTAGCAGCGCGGGGCCCAGAAGCTTCATGCGGCCGGCGAACTGCTGCGCCTTCTCCCGGTCCGCCTCCACGTCGACGAGCAGGAGTTGCACCTCGCGGTGCCGCTGCGCCACGGACCACAAGCGGGGCAGCGCATCCGCGCAGGGCCGGCAATCCGACCGCGCGAAAGAGACCAGCAACGCCGCCACGCCGGGCGCGCGAAGCAGTCCCGCAAGCGTCAGCATGCGCTGCCCGGTCAGGTCCCAGCCGGCGAAGGCGGGCGCCATACCGCCCACCCGCGCCGCTCCGCTCTCCGCTATCTTCACCGTCTTCGCCGGTGCAGAGATCAGGAGGAGGGCGACGAGGAGCACCTAGAGCTTCGCCTTGAGCGTCACCACCAGCGAGGTGCCACCCTCGCCGTCGCGGACCTCGACCTTGCCGCCGCAGCGATCGTGGGCGAACGCCCGGACCAGCCGCGCCTGGGCGTCGGGAGGATCGCGGTACCGCTCCCTGGCCTTGCCGTCCACGGGGGAGACGGTGAAGGTGATGGTCAGCCCGTCGGTGTTCACGTTGACGGTGGCCGGCCCCCCTTCCTCGGGCGAGAGCTCTCTGGCCTCGCGCAGGAGCGCGAAGGAGAAGAGCACGGCTTCTTCCTTGGAGGCCTCCACGGCCGGCAGCACCGCCTCGATCTTCACCGGCACGTCCGAGCTGGGATCGACGGCGTGGAAGAGCCCCTGGGCGCGGGCCAGCACAGCCTCGATCTCCACCGCCGCGTCCTCCTTCTTGAACGCGTCCCCATAGTCGAGGATCAGCTTCTTGGCCTTGACGATGCTCTCGGCGTTCTCCTCGCCGATGCCCTGCATGTTCTTGACGATCACGTCGGGCTGGGTCTGGTCCACCAGCTCGACCAGCATCTGCTGCTGCGCCGGCTCGAGGCGGGTGTAGTCGATGCGGCGGATGGCGTTGGCGAGCAGGGCGCAGTCCTCCACGTAGCCCTTGAGCAGCTCGGAGTTGCGGCGGAGCAAGGAGACGGCGTTGTTGACCCCCTCCAGCATCTGCCCCACCAGCGTCTCGTGCAGCTCGGCCCGCGCGGAGGCCAGCCGGAGCAGCCCCTCGTCCACGGTGGCGCCTGCGCCGGCGCCGCGCGCTGCCGCTTCCTTCGCCTGCTGCAGCTCCACCTTCATCGTCGAGAGCTGCTTCTTGAGGTCGCCCACGTCCTCCGAGGCGGACTTGTAACGGGCCTCCCAGTCGCCCCGCAGCTCCTTGCCGGTCTGGGCCATGCGCAGCTCCGACTCCAGCCCCTCCACCCGGGCCTTCAGCTCGTCGCGCTCGTGGACGATGTCGTCGTAGGTGCCGCGGATCTTCGACAGCTGCGCCTCGGCGGCGTCGCGCGCCTCCCCTGCCGACCTCGCCTCGGCGGACCGGGCGTCGCGGTCGGCCTTGAGCATGGCCAGCTGCTTCTCGTGCGCGTCGCGGTCGCCGGACTTGCGCAGGAGCTCGGAGAGCTGGCTGTCCACCTTCATCCGCCCGTCCACCGCGTCGGTGAGCTGCGCCTCCATCTCCTCCAGCTGTTTCTTGAGGTCCTTGTGGGCGGCTTCGGTCGCGTCCAGCTTGCCGCCGATCACGCTGGCGGCGTCGCGGGCCTTCGCCACCTCCGCCTCGAGCTGGAGGATGCGGTCCTGCATTGCCTGGGTGGCGCGATGCTGCTCCTCCACCGCTGCGGCCGCCTCCTCCGCGCCTCCCACCTTGGCGATGATCTGCCGGGCCTTGGCCAGCTCCTGCACCAGCTCGCCGCGCTCCTTGCCCAGCTGGGCCAGCTGCGCGTTCTTCTGCTTGAGCTTGTCGTTCAGCTCTTTTTCCTTGCCGACCGCGGCGTTGGCCGCGTCCTTGAGGCCCTGCGACTCCAGATGCAGCGCCTGGACCTTTGCGTCGCGCGCCTTGATCTCCGCCTGGATCTCGTCCTCGCGCTCGGAGAGCATCTTGATCAGGTCGTCCTTCTCCTTGAGCTGGCGGGCGACGGTGTCGCTCTCCGCCCCGCGGACGGCCACCCGGTGCTCGAGCTCCTTGATCTGGCGCTGCAGCGTCTCGGTGTCGCGGCGGCGCTCGGCATCGATGGCCGCCTCCATCCGCTTGCGCTCGCGCTCCAGCTCCGCCGGGGAGTAGTACGTCTCCTTCTCGTCCAGCTCCTTTTGCAGCTTCTTCAGCTCGTCCTCGCGCTGCTTGAGCAGGCCGCGGATCTTCTCGGCGTCGGCGCGGGCAGAGGCGGCGGCCTCGTGCGCCGCCTGCTCCTGCACCACCTTCATCTGCGCCTTGAGCTTGCGGTTCTCCTCCTCGAAGAAGGACACCTTGCCGCGCAGGGTGGCGATCTCCACCTCGTCCTGCGTCTTGACCTCGGCGCGCAGGCCGGGTTGCGCGCTGCGGCGCGGGCTGTCGGTGACGATGCCCTCGGGCGGCGCTACCTCTTCGGCGCGCACGGCCGGCGCGGCGCCCCGAGCCGACGCGCCGGCGCGCGGCGCGGGCGTGGCCGCCGCAGCAACGCGGCTGGGATTGACCCGCGCCTTCGGCTTGTCGCCGGTGAAGGCGGCCTTGGTCATGCCAAAAGTGATCACGTCCCCGTCGGAGAGCTGCTCGCGGTCCACGTCCTTGTCGTTGACGAAGGTGCCGTTGGTGGACCCCATGTCCATGAGGAAATACTGGCCGTCCTCGCACCAGATCTTGGCGTGCTTCGACGAGACGCCCGCGTCCCCGATGCGGATGGTGCAGGCCGACGAGCGGCCCACCGTCATCGGGTCCGGGGTGAGCTCGATCTCCTGGTTCTCCAGCGACCCGTTCAGGATGCGCAGCGACGCCATTGAAGTTTGGTCCTCGGTGCGGAAATGGTGGGAGCGGACGCCCCCGGCCAAGTTAGCCAACGGCATCGGCTTCCGTCAAACCGGCGCCGCGCTTGCATTGCCGCGATCCCATTGCGCTTTGCGCGCGCGGCCGACGGGGTGCGTCCTTGACCCATCCTCGGAGCGCACGCTACGCTCGGAGGACCTCGCGCACCCGGATTGTTCATGCCCGAAGCTGCTGCATCGAGCGCCGTCGGAACCTCGTTCGGGAAATACTTCCTGATGAAGAAGCTCGCCTCCGGCGGCATGGGCGAGATCTTCCTCGCCCGGCAGCAGGGCCCCGCGGGCTTCCAGAAGATCCTGGTGGTCAAGAAGATCCTGCCCCACCTCACGGAAAACAAGGAGTTCATCGAGGCCTTCCTGGGCGAGGCGCGGCTCGCGGCGCAGATGAACCACCGCAACATCGTGCAGGTGTTCGAGCTCGGCGAGGTGGACGGCGCCTTCTTCATCGCCATGGAGTACGTGCAGGGGAAGCCCCTGCGCGATCTCGTCGACGCCGCGATGCGGCGTAAAGAAAAGGTCCCGGCAGAGTTGTGCCGCAGCGTCATCGAGCAGATCTGCGACGGCGCCAGCTACGCGCACAACCTGACCGACATCCAGGGCCGGTCGCTCAACATGGTGCACCGCGATCTGAACCCGCAGAACGTCCTCATCTCCTACACCGGGGACGTGAAGATCATCGACTTCGGCATCGCCAAGTCGGAGATGAGCACGGTCAAGACCGAAGCCGGGATGATCAAGGGCAAGTTCGTCTACATGAGCCCTGAGCAGTCGATGGCGAAGAAGCTGGACAAGCGCAGCGACATCTTCGCCATCGGCATCTCGCTCTACGAAATGCTCACCGGGATCAACCCCTTCCACAAGAACAACATCGTGCTCACGCTGGAGGCGGTGCAGCGCTTCGAGCCGCCGCCCCCCTCCGAATACGACCCCGCCTACGCGCCCTTCGATCCGATCATCGCGCGTGCCCTGGCCAAGGACCGCGACCGCCGGTACGCCGACGCCTCGGAGATGCAGGACGACCTGCGCCGCGTGGTGGTGCCGCGGCCGCCCGAGCGGCTGGGCCCGTTCATGTCGCGGCTCTTCCGCGCGCAGCTGGAAGAAGAGCAGAAGATGCTGATGGACAGCGACCGCCACCGGGTGGCGGGCGCGTTGCCGCCCAAGACGCCCTCCAGGGCCACGCAGACGCCGGTCGCATCGCCTTCCATGGGCACCGTGCCGGAGATGGCGGTGCCGGAGAGCCCCTCCACCATGTTGATGCCTGCCGCGGCGCCGCGCGGAAAACCCGCCACACCGCCCAAGCCGTCGCCCACGGCGAAGCGGCCCCCTGGCGCCGGAGACACGCTGATCGACATGGGGGCCGTGGTCCGCCCTCCAGCGCCTGCGGCAGACGACGACGTCCCCGGCGCCACCGCCATGCTCAAGCCCGGGCAGGAGCTGCCGCCTCCGCCGGCGCGCCGGGCCGCGCCCAGATCCACAGACACCGTGCCGGAGACCGACGCGGAAGATCCGGCTCCGCCCGCCACCGACGGCTCCGGCAGGACCGCGTTCCTGGGCACCGCTCCGCGCCGGCCGGCCAAGAAGCCGGCGGCGCGCGCATCGTCCGGGGGTTCCACCAACATCATGACTCCGGAGGAGTCGGCGGCCGCGCAGCAGGAGGCGCTGGTCAAGCTGGAGGAAGCCCGCAAGGGCGTGGTCCACACCCGCACCCGCGAGGACAAGCGCCGCGAGATGCGGCAGGAGAAGAGCGGCCGCGGCATGTGGATCGCCCTCGGCGCGGGAACGCTGCTCTCGGTGGCGCTGATCGTCGTCCTGCTCTTCTCGTTCTTCGCCGACGACTCCCCCTCGGGCGCAAGGCGCGCGCACCACGAGACGCCGGTCGAGGCGAGCCCCGTGCCCGAGGCGGCGCCGCAGCCCACGCCCGCCGAGGAGAGGGCACCGCGCAAGACGCAAGTTGCTCCTGCGCAGGAGGAGCCCGCGGCGGCCCCGCCCGCGCGGCACGCCGCTTCCGGCAAGTCGCTGGGAACCCTGACCCTGAACCCCGGCCCCAACGTCCAGGTCAGCTACGGAGGCAACGCGCTGCCCAGGCAGGTGGGCGCCTTCAGCCTGCCGGTGACCGCGGAGAGCGGCAGGATCGAAGTGGGCGACGCCGCCACGCCGTTCCGTATCGGGCTGGAGTACGCCGTCTCCGCGGGCGTGTTCACGGTGAAGGTGAACTCCACGCCCAAGGGCGTCGCCAGCGTCAACGGCAGATCGGTCAGCATCGCCAAGCTGGACAGGTCCGCGCAGACCGTGGTCGAGGTGAGAAAGCCCGGCGAGGACGCGGGGATGACCGTGCGCCTGGCCTTCAAGCCGAACTGAGCCCTGGCCCAGCCTTACTTGATCCCACCCCTGTCTCCGCGGTACCTTCGCGCCTCCCGAGAGCACGTTCACTTATCTTCAGCGTCAAGCTGAGATGCTCCCGGTGCGTCGCGAGGGGGGCACGGCAGACATGGACGAGCACGCCGAAGATCGGCTCGCGGCACTCGAATCGGTCTGGTACGAGGTGATCGAGGCGGTGACTGCCGGTCGCACCAGCGGCCTCGTCTGCCCCGAGTGCAACGCCCCCGAGGGGCTCGTCGTCGAAGAGCAGCAGGGGCGCACGCTGGTCAGCTGCCCCAAGTGCAAGCGCACGGTGGAAGTCGGCATCGCCACCGCCTAGGCCCCGGGACCCTCATGAGCAACTTCCTCGGCACCGGCTTCAAGTTTCCCTTCTCGGTGGGGCCCAACGGCGGCATCCAGACGAGCCGCTACGAGACCAACATCGAGGAGGCGGTGCGCATCATCATCGGCACCGCGCTGGGCGAGCGGCAGATGCGGCCGGAGTGGGGATGCCGCATCCACGACTTCGTCTTCGCCCCCAACAACACCTCCACCCAGACGCTGGTCGCGCATCACGTGGAGGAAGCCCTCGCCAAGCACGAGTTCCGCATCCGCAACATCGAGGTGCAGGCCATGGCCGACCCCGACAGCGAGGAGCGGATCCTCGTCGACGTGCGCTACGAGATCCGCGCCACCAACAGCGTCCACAACCTGGTGTTCCCGTTCTATCTGACAGGCAGCTGAGACACGCATCGTAGGGGAGCTTTCACCATGTCCTTGCCGGTTCCCAATCTCGACGACCGCTCCTGGAAGCAGATCGTGGACGAGGCCGTGCGCCTCATCCCGCGCTACGCGCCCGAGTGGACGAACCACAACGCGTCGGACCCCGGGATCACGCTGCTCGAGCTCTATGCCTGGATGACCGAGATGGTCATCTACCGGCTCAACAAGGTGCCGGAGAAGAACTTCCTCACCTTCCTCGACCTGATCGGCGTCCGGCTCAAGCCGCCCGAGCCGGCCCGGGTGGTCCTGGAGCTCACGCCCAGCGAAGGCGCGGACGGCGAGCTGACGGTGAAGAAGGGCACCCAGGTGGCCACGCTGCAGGCCGCAGGCGGCGACCCGGTCACCTTCGAGACGCTGCGCGACATCACGCTGCTTCCCGTCCACGTGGTGCGCGCCGCCTCCAGCCATCGCGCGACGGTCGCCGATCACACGGAGGCGTTGGCCTCGGGCGAGGCGCGCGAGCCGCTCTTCGCCGGCGTGCAGGAGGTGGAGCGGTTCCTCTACCTCGGCGACGACCGCCTCAACGCCTTCAACGAGGAGGCCGCGGTGGACCTCTTCTTCGAGGCCATGCCCGGCAGCTCGGGTCCCCGCGTCCCCACCGTCACCGAGTGGCAGTACTTCGACGGCAAGCGCTGGCGCGACATGACCGTGAACCGCGCCGAGAGCGACACGCGGCGGCTCAGCTTCGGCTCCCACCCGGGCATCGAGAAGCAGATCGTCAACAACGTGGAGACGTTCTGGGTGCGCGGAAAGCTGGCCGAGCCGCTCAAGGACCCGGGCCAGGTGCAGCTCGACTCCGTATCGCTGCGCGTCGAGATCCTCGGCGAGGGGATGGCGCCGGAGAACGCCTTCGTCAACATCGGCAACTACATCTTCCTGCCGGTGGACCAGGGCAAGAGCTTCCACCCCTTCGGCGAAGAGCCCAAGTTCGACTGCGCCCTCTACCTGGGCCACAAGGAGCTCTTCTCCGCGCCCGAGGCCCGCATCCGCATCGAGGCGGGCCTGGTGGAGCCGAGCGTCGTCCCCACGCCCGAAGGCAGCCCGGACCTGGTCGTCGCCTGGGAGTACTGGAACGGCCGCAAGTGGGCCGAGCTGGGCAAGACCTCACCGATGGGCGTCTCGGGCGTGCAGGGCCAGTTCAACTTTCTCGACTCGTCCGGCGCCTTTACCCGCAACGGGTCGCTCAGCTTCGACCGCCCCACCGACATGGCGGAGACCGAGGTCGGCGGCCAGAAGACCTTCTGGATCCGCGCCCGCATCAACGCCGGCAACTACGGCGCGCCCGGCAGCTACGAGCTGGTGGGGCAGAACTGGGTGTTCAAGGAGGACCGGCCGCTGCGGCCGCCCTGCCTCAAGTCGCTGGTCTTCAAGTACGTGCGCGAGCCCAGGCCGGTCGCGCACTGCATGAGCTACAACGACTTCCAGTACCGCGACCACACCGACGACCTGAACACGCCCTACGTCTACTTCCAGCCCTTCCTGCCCGACCAGGACGAGTCGCCGGCGTTCTACCTGGGCTTCGACGCGAAGTTCCCGCAGCGCAGCGTGAACCTCTGGTTCGAGCTGGACGACAGCGCGGCGGGCGGCGGCGAGCAGCTGGGCGGACCGCCTCCGGGGGCGGCCGACGACGACGTGGTGCGGATGGGCCCGCGCGTGGTCTGGGAGTTCTGGGACGGCGGCCGCTGGGCAGACCTGCTGCCGCAAGACAGGACCGCGGGCTTCACCCGCTCCGGCTACCTGAGCTTCACCGGACCGAAGAACCTGGACCGGCGCAGCGTCTTCGACACCGACGCCTGCTGGCTGCGCGCCCGGCTGGAGAGCGGCAGCTACGACCTGCCGCCGGTCTTGCGCGCGGTGCTGGTCAACGCGGTGGACGCCCTCAACGGCATCACCGTCGAGGAGGTGATCGGCTCCTCCGACGGCTCCATCGACCAGAGCTTCAAGCTGGCCAACGCGCCCATCCTGGGCGGGCCCGAGGTGTGGATCCTCGAGCACGACGCGCCCACGCCGGCCGACGGCAAGATCATCGAGCAGGAGGAGGGCGCGGGCGCCGTCGAGGCCGACGAGGACGGCAACGGCACCTGGGTGCGCTGGCACGAGGTGGAGAACTTCTTCGACTCGCAGCCCGGCTCGCGCCACTACGTCTGCGACCCCATCAAGGGCGAGATCACGTTCGGCGACGGCCGCAAGGGCTGGGTTCCGCCCACCGGCCGCGACAGCGTGACCTGCGAGTATCGGCTGGGCGGCGGCGTCTCCGGCAACGTGGGCGCGAATACGCTCACCGTGCTCAAGCAGAGCGTCGCCTTCGTGCAGTCGGTCACCAATCCCTTCCCGGCGCAGGGCGGGGCCGATCCGGAGAACATCGAGGAGGCCAAGCGCCGCGGCACCTACGCGATCAAGAACCGCGACCGCGCCATCACCGCCGAGGACTACGAGTCGCTGGCGCTGGCGGCCTCGCGGCGGGTGGCGCGCGCCAAGTGCGTGCAGGCCAGCGACGGCAGCATCTCGCTCTTGCTGGTTCCCAAGGCCGAGCGCGAGGACGGCGACGCGCGTGCCGTGCCTTCGCGCGATCTCATCGACCGGGTGGCCAGCTACATCGACAAGCGCCGCCTGATCACCGCCCGCGTCAACGTGGGCAAGCCGCGGCTGCAGCCGGTCTCGCTGGAGCTGACCATCTCGCTCAAGCCGGGCGCCACGGCAGATCGGGTGAAGGCCGACGTGAAGGAGCGGGTGCGCAGGCTGCTCAACCCGCTGCACGGCGGCCCCAAGGGCGAAGGCTGGCCCTTCGGCCGCGCGGTGGGCAAGGCCGACCTCTATCCGATGGTGGAGGGGGTGGAGGGCGTGGACCGCATCACCGATCTGGTGATCGTCGACGAGGGGCGCAGGCTCCGCGTCGAGATGCTCAAGCTCTCCGAGGACGAACTGCCCAACCTCATCGGCGTCGAAATCTACGACCGCGGGTAATCCGACATGGCAGAGCAGTCCATCCAGACCTCCGCGCTCGCCCCGTCCCTCCTCGGCCTCCCGCTCGGCCAGGCGCGGCGCATGGCCCGCCGCCACGCCGACGCCAAGGTCGAGTTCAGGCTCGTCGACTCGGAGGAGAAGGCGCTGACGGTGGTGCGGCAGCACCCGGAGGCGGGCGACGAGCTGACCTCCTCGCGCGTGATCAAGCTGGAGATCGCCTCCCGGCCCTGGATCCAGTACCTGCCCGGCATCTACCAGGACGCGGACGAGGAGAACGCGGACTTCCTCCAGCGCTTCCTGATGATCAGCGCGCACCTCACTTGCGGCATCGAGGAGAACCTCGAGTTCATCCACGAGCTGTTCGACCCGCGCATCACCAACGCGAAGTGGCTGCCCTGGCTGGCCTCCTGGCTGGCCATGCCGCTCCTGGAAGGCTGGGACGAGGAGAAGCGGCGCGAGATCATCCAGCGCACGCCCGAGCTCTACAGAAAGCGCGGCACCGCCGAGGGCCTCAAGCTCGCGCTGCGGCTCTTCGCCGACGTCAAGGCCGAGATCCACGAGGGCGAATGGCCCTATCCGGGCATGGTGATCGGCCGGTCCAGCACGGTGGGCAAGGACACCGTGCTCTCCCCGCCGGTCTTCATCAGCCAGTGCTTCACCGTCGAGCTGCCGGACAAGAAGACGGAGATCCCGCGCGAACGCCTGCGCACCGTGCAGGCGCTGGTGGAGACGGAGAAGCCGGCGCACGCGCACTACGCGCTGGTCTTCGAGGAGACCGAACCCACCTACGAGGCGGTGCCCTTCCTGCATGTGGGCAAGACCGGCCGCGTGGGGGTGGACGCGCGCATCGGCGGGCTGGAGGACGTTCCGGAGGCCCACGACGAGGAGCTGCAGAAGCTCGCGCTGGGCCGCAAGCAGGGCTGAAAGTTACGGGGGCGAAGGGCTTTTTTGCAGATTTGACACCACTCCCGCTTCGGTTGTTTCTGGGAGTGCAGGGGTTCTGGAGGACGCAATGGCGGAGCAGGCCAACTTCAAGCGCATCAACTTCTTCGAAGGCTTCTTCACCACCGACGAGGACTGGAACGCCGCCGAGGCGTACCACGTGGAAAAGCGGCGCTTGCACAACCGCGTCCTGCACAGCCCGGGCGTGGTGCCCGTGGCCGGCGGCGGGCTCAAGGTCCAGGCCCGCGGCCGCGGCGATCTCTCCTTCGAGGTGGCGCCCGGCTACGGCATCGACGGCCGCGGCAACGAGTTGGTGCTGCGCGATCCGGCGGTCAAGGTGATCGAGGCCGACAAGCTCAAGCTGCCGCAGACGGTCTACGTGGCGATGAAGTACTTCGAGGAGCCCACCGACTTCATCGCCTACAAGGAGAACCCGCGCTTCAAGGGCCACCGGCGCATCGAGGAGAAGGTGAAGATCGAGGTGATGGCGCGCGAGCCCGACGGCGTCGAGGCCATCGAGCTGGGCCGCGTGCGGCTGGAGGAGGGCGTGCGCGAGATCCGCGACGCGCTGGATCCGCGTGTTCCCGGCCCCGGCGAGGTCGACCTGCGCTTCGTGCCCATCGCCGGCTACGCCGGCAGCCACGCCACGCCGCAGCTGCGCGTGGAGGTGGCCAACGGCCTCTCGGAGAAGGCCGCCCTCAGCCAGCTGCTCTGCAAGATGGGCGTGGCCCCGGCCAACTTCCTGCGCAACGCGGTGCTGGCGGCGGAGATGCTGAGCAGCTCCAACGCGGTGGGTCCCTTCAACCTGGCCGACGTGCTCACCGGTGTCGTGGAGCTGGAGCGCGAGATGGTGGAGGCCATCGAGAAGGACTTCCCGCAGGTCGCGGCGCGCAAGGGCTTCGCCGAGTACAAGAAGGCGCTGGAGGCGCTCACCAAGGTGGTGCGCGACCGCCCGCGCGACGCCGACGGCTGCATGGGGATCGCGCGCTTCCTGACCGCGTCGAACCAGGCGCTGACCCCGGTGGTGAAGGAGAAGCTCGCTCCCTCGGCCAAGAAGGACGTCAAGGGCGAGCAGACCAGCTGGAAGGACATCGTCCTGCGCTCGAAGGAGTTCCCCGAGGAGCTCAACATCGACGGCTCGAACTTCGTCCGGGTCGACCACCTGCAGCTGGTCAACGACGACTCCGAGAAGGCGCACAAGTTCCGCATCGAGGGACAGAAGGACATGTGGAAGAGCCGCCAGACCTTCACCTATCCCGACAAG
>DASRTX010000662.1:0-4906 GCA_035655715.1 Myxococcales bacterium
GGCGGGCCGCTCCACCACCTGCTCGTGCGGCACGAACCAGCGCGCGTCGAAGACGTGGTCGCCGTGCCCGCGGAGCTCGTCCACGAAGGCCGCGCAGTCCTGGCGCAGCGCCGCGAGGCGGCGGTGGACGATGCCGGTTGCCCTGTATCCGTGGTGTTCCGCGACGGCCTGCTCGAAGCCCTCGCGAGACTCCATCCGCAGCACCCGCGCGCGGGCCGTGTCGGGGAGCGCGAAGAGGCGTCCGGGGACGATGCGGTTCTGCTCCAGCCCGTCCACCTGCACGGTGCTGTGCGCCGCCGTGCCGCGGCGCGCGTCGCGCTCGCGCGGATCGCGCGCGTACACGAAGGTGCCGCGATCGACCAGCACGTCGAAGTCGCCGAAGCTCAGCTCGACCGAGTTCTTGTCGTTGTGCGCATGCCCACCGGTGCCGCCCTGGCCGTTGGGCCCGCTGGAGAGGCAGAGCCAGGCATCGCCCGCGCGCAGGGTGGCGATGCCGGCGTCCCGGAGGACGACGCTGTGCGCACGACGCGGTGCCACGTACTCCCGCGCTCCCGGAATCCACGCCCATTCGGGCGCCGCGGGGTCGGCCAGGTACGACGCGTCCAGCGCGGTGCGGGGCAAGAGCGGAAGCGCGCGGCAGGAATCGAGGTCGCCGATCTGCGGCAGGTTGCCCGACGGGTTCAGCGTCGAGGCCAGGCTGGCAAAGAGGCCGCGCACCGCTGCGTCCACCGCAGCAGGCACGTCCATCTCGGCCGCGCGCGTGGCCAGCACCGCCGCGAGCAACATCTCGGCGCAGAGGCGCTGGTATCCGGTGGACGATTCGAAGTGTGTGCCGTCCGCCCGGCACTGCCGCGGGATCTCCTCCCACAGCCGGCGCGCGAATGCGCCGTGCCATCGCCGCAGCTCGGGAAAGAGGGCGCCGGTCACCACCATGCCCACCAGATCCGCGGCGTAGTGGTTGGTGCGGATGGCGGCGGTCTCCTCCAGGTGGGTGGCGACGTACGCGCAGTGCTCCTCGAGGAAGTCGAGCAGGAACCCCGCGTCGACGGCGTCCTGCACCAGCCCGAACGAGAGCGCGACGGTCATCGCGCGGAGGCTCACCTCCATTGCGCACGACCACTGCACTCCCATTCCCGCGGGATTGCTCTCGCGGAAATGGCCCACCTCCTGCCGCCACGCCTCCGCCCAGGCGACATCCCCCGTGAGCCGGTACGCCTGCGCGAAGCGCCAGAGGTGCGGGAGCCGCCCCACCTCCCACATCACCTTGGCGTCCGCGCCGCGCTGGAAGAGATCGACCTGCTCGCCGGGAACCGAGGGGTCGTAGCGAACTGCCGGCACCAGCGGATCGCGGTGGTAGTCGATGGGGCTGCCGCAGCTCTTCCACTGCCCGAAGAGCAAGAGCTCGCCGCGCCGTGCCGCCTCCGCCTCCCGCACGATCTCCGCCCGAGCGGTGTCCGCGAGCTCCAGGTCACGCGCACGGCCGAGCAGGGCCGGCCGCCGCTGCACCGACGCGTACAGCCGCTGCCGCCGGCGATCCTGCTCCGGCACCTCGAAGAAGAACGGCTTTCCGCGCAACAGCGCGCGCCGCGCCCGCACCGCCAGCGCGCGGGCGATCTCCCTCGGCGGGATGGTCTGCGCCAGATACCGGTAGTACTGCAGATCCATCAGGCCGCCTTCTTGCGGGCGATCAGCGCGGCCGCGACGATCTCCTGCATCTCCTCGACGCGCGCTTCCCATCCTTCGCTGCGCATCTGTGCCGCCCGCACTTCGCTGGGGCCAGGGCCCGCGGCGATGGCGGCGGCGATCTCGCGCACCACTCCGTCGGCGTCCTTGCCGATGCGGCAGACGCCGAGGCGCTCCACCTCGGGGATGGCGGTGGAGACCACCGGCAGGCCCGCCGCCAGGTACTCGCGCACCTTGAGCGGGTTCGCCGCCAGGGTCAGCTCGTTCACCTTGAAGGGCATCAGCGCCACGTCGAACGCCTTGGCGTAGCGCGGCAGATCCGCATACGGCTTGCGGCCCACCACGCGGATGTTGCGCGCGCCGTCCAGCGGCTTCATGTCGGTGTTGGAGTTGCCCACCAGCACCACGGTCCCGCCCGAGAACGCGTCTGCCACGTGGCGGATCAAGGTCAGATCCACCCAGTCGGCGATCAGCCCCCAGAAGCCGATGATCGGCCCGGGTGCGCCCTTCAGCTCGTCGGGAACGGCGGTGGCCGGATCGAAGGCCTTGTTGAAATGCGCGAGGTCCACCCCGTGCTGCACCAGGTGCGAGTTGGCGTTCACCCGCGCCTTGTCGGCGCGCAGCTTCTCCGAGGAGCAGATGACCACGTCGGCCTTGAGCAAGAGCCGCCGTTCCAGCTCGCGGATCTCCTGCGCCGGGGCGTCGCTGAAGGCGCTGAACTCGTCCACGCAGTGGTAGACGACCAGCGACTCGTCCAGCGTCCCGGAGACCGGCGCCGAGCTGGGCAAGAAGCTCCAGGAGATGACGTCCTTGAAACCGAGCTGCTGCACGGCGCGCTGGATCTGCGTCCTGAGCAGGGCGCCGTTGGCGGCGCGCACCAGCTCGCTGCCGTAGAAGGGAATGGCCAGCGGCGTGAGCACCCAGATGTTGGGATGGCGCTCCTGCATGCCCTGCAGGGCGCCGGAGAGCTTCTTGAACATGCGCTTCGCGTCGCGCGCCGTGGCGGTGGGCCGCCGGTTGCCGATGCTGTTGACCCAGAGCACGCGGTTGTCGCGCGCCAGGATCTTCATCGCGTGCATCTTGGACAGCGGGTCGCCGTCCCAGTCGTTGGAGAAGCAGACGATGTCCCGTCCCCGCAACGCGCCCATTCCCGTCCCTGCCTTTCGCATCCTCGTGGTCTCCAATTCCGGTGTTGCCGCGGCGGATGCCGCGCGCACTTCGAATCGCTTGCGCCAGAGCTCCAGCAGCCAGAGCGCGTAGAGCTCTTCCTTGCGGTCGCTGCGGCCGCGCAAATGATCGTCGAGCAGGCGGCGCACGGCCTTCTCGCCGAAGCGGGTCCGCGCCAGCGAGTCCTGCGCCAGCAGCGCGTCGCGCACCGGCTCGTGCAGCTGGCGGCGGAACCAGTTCGCCACCGGCACGGTGAAGCCGCGCTTCCCAGGGGCAGTACACTCTGCCGGCAGCCGCTCGCGCGCGGCCTCGCGCAGGAGCCACTTCCCCACCCGGCCGCGCAGCTTGACGTGGGCAGGCAGGCCCGCCGCCCATTCGATGAGGCGGTGATCGAGGAAGGGCACGCGCAGCTCCTGCGACGCGGCCATGGTCATCTTGTCCGCCTTGACCAGCAGATCGTCTGGCAGCCAGATGCGCCGATCCAGCTCGAGCATCCGCTCCAGCGGGGGCAAGCCGTCGGTCTCGGCCCACTCGCGCGAGAGCCGCTGCACCAGCCGCTCGCTGGCGCGCGACGCGGGACGACCGGTGAGCCGCGCCTTCTCGTCGTCGGTGAAGGCCACCGAGATGCCGCGGTAGCGCTGCTCCAGCGGCAGGGTGGCCCAGCGCAGGTACTTGCGCAGCTTGGGATGCTGCGCGAGCGGCAGCGCCAGCGACGCCAGCGGCTGGGCGGCGCGGAGCTGCTCGAGCAGCAGCATGGTGCGGTAGATGGGATAGCCGGCCAGGACCTCGTCGGCGCCCTCGCCGGAGAGCACCACCACCACCTCCTCGCGGGCGCGCCGCGACAGGTAGTAGAGCGGCACGCAGGCGGCGTCGGCCACCGGCTCGTCCATGTGCCAGACCAGGTCGGGCAGGAAGCGGTGGAAGTCGTCCGCGGTGACCAGCACCTCGCGGTGCTCGGTGCCCAGGGCCGCGGCCACACGGCGCGCCTGGTCCAGCTCGGAGCTGCCGTCGTCGGCCAGGTACCCTACCGAGAACGACTTCACGCCGCCCTCGCCGCGCTGCTTGCGCAGGTCGATCATCTGCGCGGCGATGCAGCTGGAGTCGAGCCCGCCCGAGAGGAACACGCCAACAGGCACGTCGGCCATCAGCCGGGCCTCGGTGGCGTCCTTCACCCGCTGCCACAGCTCGCGGGCCAGCTCGCCGTCGCTGCGCGAATCGGTCTGGTCGGGGAAGGCGCAGCTCCAGTAGCGGCGGATCTTCAGCTCGCCGTTCTCGTAGACCGCGCAGGAGGCCGGCGGCAGCTTCTGGATGCCCGAGAACATGGTGAGCGGCGCCGGCACGTAGCGGGCGCTGAGGTAGAGGTCCAGCGCCTCGTCGTCGATCCGGCGCGGCACCGATTCGTCGCAGAGCAGCGACTTGATCTCGCTGCCGAAGAGGAAGCGGCCCTTGCCCAGGTGCCAGTAGACGGGCTTCTTGCCCAGCCGATCGCGGGCGAGGAAGAGCCGCTGCCGCCGCGCGTCCCAGATGGCGAAGGCGAACATTCCGGCCAGCCGCTCCGGCAGCGCGTCGCCCCACTCCTCGTAGCCGTGCACCAGCACTTCGGTGTCGCAGCGCGACCGGAAGGTGTGCCCCTTGGCGATCAGCTCCTCGCGCAGGCCGAGATAATTGTAGATCTCGCCGTTGAAGGTGATGGTGACGGCGCCGTCCTCGTTGTGCATCGGCTGCGCGCCGTTCTCGGAGAGATCGATGATGGACAGGCGCCGATGGCCCAGCGCCACCTGTCCCTGCGTGAAATGGCCGCTGCCGTCAGGGCCCCGGTGCGCGATGACGTCGGTCATCTTGCGCAAGAGCTGCGGGTCCGCGGGGCGTTCCTTGTCGCGGTTCACGAAACCGCTGATGCCGCACATGCTGCCTCCACGCCGTAGAGCGAAAGAATCGGTTGCAAGCCGCCGGCCACGGGCGCGCGCGCCGCGCGCCGCGACGGATCCGTGATCTCGCCGGCGGCCTGGACCAGCGCCTCGGCGAGCGGCCCGATGGCGCCGGGCGGCACCAGCCG
>DASRTX010000663.1:0-3429 GCA_035655715.1 Myxococcales bacterium
TCTCCTCGGGGGGATCGTCTCCCCCGGGCGCGTCGAGGACTTGCTGGACGAGCTTCTTCCCCGACTCCACGTCGTCGGCGTCGGCGTAGCAGTCGGCGAGGTAGAGCTTGGCGCGCAAGTTCTTCGGGTGCGACGCCACCGCCTGCTTGAGCACGCGCGTGGCCTCGTCGACGTTGCGCTTGGGCCAGGGCAACTTGAAGAAGTACCGGCCCCAGACCACTTGTGGCGCGCCGTCCTGGTAGTCCTGGTCCAGCCGCAGCGCCGCCTGGATGCGATCCCGGAACTTGCCTTCCAGCCCCTGCGACAGGGCGGTGATGATGCCCACGCCCTCGGAGTAGAGGCCGATGCCCACCGCCCCGTTGTACTGGCCGCGCACGTCGTTGGGATTCGACTGCGCCGCCTTGTCGGCGGCGTCCCATGCCTTGCGGCCCAGCGCGGCCTTCTCGTCGCCTTCCTTGGCGTTCGCCTGCCAGTTGTAGAGCGCGGCCAGCCGCCAGTTGGCCTCGAACGAGCGCGCGTCCGCCGCCAGATGCTGCAGCAGCGCCTGCTCCATCTCCTTCTCCGCGCCGGGCTGGTCCCGGACCTTCCAGAGCTGGTCGAAGTGCTCGCGCCAGCCCGCCGGCCCCTCCGCGGGCGCGACTCCCGATAGAGGCGGCTGCGGGCGCGCGGCCGGGGGCTGCGCCTGCGCCTGCGCGAGAAGCAGTGCGAGGAGAACCATGGGACGAAAAGGCGTACCACCGGGGGCGAAGGCGGGCAAACCCTATCGGTTCGTCAGGTAGCGCAGGTCCCAGACGTCGTCGGGCTGCAACAGGCAGCTCCCGCTGAACTGCACGGCCGGACCGTCGGTGGTGGTGACGATCTGGTATCCCACGCCGGGCTGGCACTCCGTGCTCTGGCCGCCCCGCTCCACCCGGACCACCAGCATCTCGGGCGAGGTTGGAGGCGCCCGCAGGAGGATCTGCTTGGGAATGCCGATCACCGACGAGAGCCGCGCCATCGCCGGGCTGGCGTCGTCGCCGCAGACGTTGGCGGCCACTCCCGAGAACGAATAGGCCAGCTCCACGTACCGGCGCCCGGGCACCTGCCCGCCGCAGAAGAGATGGCACTGCGCGGTGCAGTCGGCGAGGCAGATCTGCGGCGTCGGAGAACCGCTGCAGCGCTGCTGGCAGGCGTCCTGCGCCGGCTGCGCGTCGCAAGCCTGATCGCAGGCGGGGTTCGAGCACACGCCGGGATCCTGCGAGCCGTCCTGTAGCGAGACCACCGCGCCGATCTCGACCTCCTTGGGCGTGCCGTCGGGCTCGTGCAGCCCACGGAGGAAGTTGATGTAGTTGGCGATGGGCTCCAGCGCCGACGGCGCGCCGCCCCGGGCCATGATGGCGCACTGGTCCACCACGTTGCCGGTGGCCGGATCCTTCGCCAGCATCGAGAGCCGGTGCGCCGGGTCCGAGCAGTCCTCCGCGTCGGAGAAGAACGCCACCACCACCTTGGCGCCGTCTCGCAGGAAGCCGGGCTGCTGGAGCGCCAGCTTCATCGACTCCATCCCCTGCGGCTGCCGGGATCCGCCCACGCCCACCTGGATGGAGTCGGCAAGGAACTGCGCGAACTGGGCGGCGGAGTAGTCGGCGCGGCGCAGCACGGCGGCCGGCGCCCCGGTCCCTTTGTGGAACTGCCCAGCGCCGGAAAAGGAGCGGAAGCAGGCGAGCCCGCTGTCACAGGCGAATCCGTCCGCCTGCCACTCGCTGTCGCAGGCGGAGGCCGCGTTGGGGTCGCCGGCCGGCCCGCAGGCACCCAGCCGTTCGGAGACGGTGGTGCTGGTCACCGCCACCTGGTAGTCGATGGGCGGCTGGAGAGAGTCCAGCTGGGCGGTGAAGTTCTGCAGCGCCGCCGCGAGACGTTCTTGCTTGCCGGACATCGAAAAGCTGTCGTCCACCACCAGGAGGACGTCGGCCTTGGTGAAGACGCGGACCTTGTTGCGTTGCGAGACCGCCACGAGTGTCACGGGCTGCACAGGGACGGCGACGTAGCTCTGGCAGCCGCAGAGCAGGGCGAGCAGCGTGACTTTCGGGAAGGCGCGCATGCGGTTGGCTGGCAAGGTTTGGATGGCGCGCTGGGCCGTCAAGGCTGCGGCAGGTTGTGTGCCAGCTTTGCGGCGCAGTGCTCTTGCCAGACCCTCTGCTGTGGCTACATTGGCGGTTTGGCGTTAGACACGCGGAATCAAGTTTCCCAGGACGGGGAGAAAAATAGATGTCCGAGAAAGGCAAAGTCGTCACCCCCGCTGCTCCGGGGCTCATCAACAAGGAGGACATCCCTGCGGTCCTCCCCATCCTTCCGCTTCGCAACAGCGTCTTCTTTCCCGGGGGAGTGCTGCCCCTTGCCGTCGGGCGGCAGAAGACCATCGCCCTGATCAAGGACGCGGTCCGCGACGACCAGGTGATCGGCGTCGTCACCCAGCGCAAGGCGGAGGAAGAGGATCCCGGCGCGGCCGACCTGCACCAGATGGGCACGGTCGCCCGCATCGTGAAGCTGCTCAAGATGGGCGAGGACAACTACTCGCTCGTCGTCCAGGGCCTCGCCCGCTTCCGCGTGGTGGAGCTGGTGCAGGAGCACCCCTACCTCAAGGCCCGCATCGAGCCGGTGGACGACAAGTCCATCTTCGACGAGGTGGAGATCGAGGCGCTGGGCATCAATCTGAAGAAGCTGGCGCGCGAAGTGATCGAGATGATGCCCGAGCTGCCCGCCGCCGCCACCGAGCTGGTGGAGAGCATCACCCAGCCGGGCCACCTGGCCGACCTGATCGCCGCCAACGTGGACGTGCCCATCGAGGAGAAACAGCAAGTTCTCGAGACGGTGGACTTGAAGGAGCGGATGAAGCTCGTCCTCGAGCTGCTCAACCGCAAGCGCGAGATCCTCAAGCTGAGCTCGAAGATCGATTCCCAGGTCAAGGGCGAGATGTCCAAGACCCAGCGCGAGTACTACCTGCGCCAGCAGCTCAAGGCCATCAAGGAGGAGCTGGGCGAGCTGGGCGAGGAGGAGGAGGAGCTCGACGAGCTGGGCGAGCGGCTGAAGAAGATCGGGCTGCCGCCGGAAGTGGAGAAGGTGGCCAACAAGGAGCTCAACCGGCTCAAGAGCATCCCCACCGCCAGCTCCGAGTACACGGTCGCGCGCACCTACCTGGAATGGATCGCCGACCTGCCCTGGTCCAAGAAGACCGAGGACAACCTCGACGTCGAGAACGCCAAGGGAGTGCTCCAGAAGGACCACTACAGCCTCGAGAAGGTGAAGAAGCGCATCCTCGAGTACCTCGCGGTCCGCAAGCTGAAGAACGACATGAAGGGCCCCATTCTCTGCCTGGTGGGACCTCCCGGCGTGGGCAAGACCTCGCTCGGCCAGTCCATCGCGCGCGCCACCAACCGCAAGTTCGTGCGGCTG
>DASRTX010000664.1:0-7241 GCA_035655715.1 Myxococcales bacterium
TCGCGCAGCTCCATGGAGTTGCAGTGGATGGAGAGGAAGACGTCGGCGCCGGCCTCGTTGGCGACGCGGGCGCGCTCGGCGAAGGGGATGTCGGCGTCCGACTCGCGGGTGAGGATGACGGTGGCGCCCAGCGCCTCCAGCGCGGCGCGCGTCTTCTGCGCGACCTGGAGCGCGATCACCTTCTCGTGCAGCCCGCGGCCGCCGTGGGCGCCGTCGTGCGGGTACTTTCCGCCGTGGCCTGGGTCGAGGACGACGACCAGCGGCCCCTGGCCCTCGGCGGCGAAGGCGGGAAGGGCAAGCAGGCAAGCGCTGAGAAGGACGAGGGTGCGGCGCACAGCCGGCAGCTTACCAGAGGTGTTCGAAATGCTGAAGAATTACAGCGACTCACCCCGCCATGCATCGCGCATTTTCTTCGCCGTTTCAGGGCTGAAGACGCTGAGCAGCCAGTAGATCAGCCCGACCACGAGCAGGAGCTTGAGGACGAGCCAGGCCAGCGACAACAGAATCCCGATGATGCCGCCGGTGACGCCGAAGACGATCTTGATGGCGACCCAGCAGATGAGCCCGACGATGGCGATGGAAGCGGCGGTGCGAATCATTGTTCTTCTCCTGCGAAGCTCAACGCACCTCTGGAGTGGAAATTTCGCCTCGCACGTCGATGCCGGGCGTCTCTCCCTTGCGCGGCCGCGACACTTCCCCGATGACCCGTGCCGGCGCGCCAGCCGCCGCCAGCGCCTTGAGCAGCCTGGGCGCAGCCTTCGGATCCACCGCCGCCAGCAGGCCGCCGTTGGTCTGCGCATCGGCGAGGACCAGCCGGTCCGGCTCGTTCATCTGCTCGGGGAAGGTGGCGCGCTCGGAGACGAACTCGAGGTTGGCCTTGGTGCCGCCGGGCACCACGCCTTCTCGGGACAGCTCGCGCACGCCGGGCAGCACGGCGATGGCCGAGGCGTCGAGGCGCGCCCGCGTCTTCGAGGCGCGCATCGCCGAGTCGAGGTGGCCCAGCAGCCCGAAGCCGGTGACGTCGGTCAACGCGTGCACCGACTTCCAGTGCCTCGCGTAGACCTCGGCGGCGGCGCGGTTGAGCTGGCGCATCTGCGCGGTGGCCTCTCGGAGCAGCTCGGGAGTGGCGATGCCCTTCTTGATGGCGGAGACGGCGATGCCGGTGCCCAGCGCCTTCCCCAGGAGCAGCACGTCTCCCGGCCGCGCGCCCGCGTTGGTGAGCACGCGCTTGGGATCGACGAGCCCGGTGACGCAGAGGCCGTACTTGGGCTCGAGGTCGTCGACGCTGTGCCCGCCCACGATGGGGCAGTCGGCGTCCCGCGCGGCCTCGGCGCCGCCGGCGAGGATCTCTCCCAGGAGCTCGAACGGCTGCGAGCGGGGCCAGCCCACCAGGTTGAGCGCGTAGAGCGGCGTGCCGCCCATCGCGTAGACGTCGGAGAGCGAGTTGGCGGCGGCGATGTACCCGTAGTCGCGCGGGTCGTCCACCACCGGCGCGAAGAAATCGAGCGTCGCCACCAGGCCGCGGCGCGCGTCCAGCTTCCAGACCGCCGCGTCGTCGCGCGTCTCGGTGCCGACCATCAGCGCCTTGGGGCGCTTGGTCACAGGTAGTTCGCGCAGGACCTGCGCGAGCTCCGCGGGGCGGAGCTTGCAGGCTCAACCCGCGCCGTGGCTCAAGAGCGTGAGCCGGGGCGGCTTCGGATGACCGACCGATGTTCCTTCCGCGGGCCTCTGTGTAGCGTTGTCGTCCACGATGCGCGCCCTCTTTGTAACGCTGCTCGCCGCCGCCTGCTCTACCACGCCCTCCATCGGGCTGTCGGCTGCGCCCAGCCCGGCGCCGGGGGACGGTGTCACGCCCATCTCGGTGGAGGCGGTGGTGACGGCGGCCGCGACGGTGCGCTTCCAGGCCAGCGCGGGCACCTGGGAGGGCGGGTCCAGCGTCGTGGAAGTGGAGACGGACGAGGCGGGGCGCGCGCGGGCCTCGCTCACCCCGCCGCGGCAGGGATACGGCGCGGTGGAGATCACCGCCAGCGCGGCGGGCAGCTCCGCCACCGCACGCGTGCCGCTGGTGGCGAGCGGCGGCCCGGCCAGCAGGCTCACCTTCGCGTGTGCGCGCCGCAACCTCGGGGCGCTGGTGACGGGCCGGCTCACCGACATCCACGTGCTCTGCACGGCCACGGCGCAGGACGCCGCGGGACGCGCCATCCCCAATGCCTCCATCCAGACGCTGGCCGAGGCGGGCGCGCTCTCCTGGTTGCAGGACGCGCAGGGCGCGCAGGAGTTCGTCTACACGGTGCGCCCCGACGACGCGCCGCCGGCCGCCACCGCGCCCGTCGGCGCCAACGGGCGCGAGTCCGCCGCCTGTCCGGCGGGATGCGAGGCGCATCCCTTCGATCCGCTGGAGTGCCGCGGCGAGCCCTGCTGGACGGAGCCGGGAACAGGCCTGGTCCACAATCCCCGCGACGGCATCGCCACGCTGGTCGCCGCCGTGCCGGCCACCGGCGTGGACGACATCGGCGAGCCCTTCGTCGACGCCAACGACGACGGCGTGCGCGAGGGAACCGAGCCCTTCCTCGACTACGACGGGAACGGCAGGTACGACGGGCCCAGCGGGAAGGTGCAGGACCATTTGCTCTGGAAGGCGTTCCGGATCATCTGGAGCGGCGAGGCGGCGGTGTCGGCGGCCGGCGCGCCCGCTGCGCACGACTCGTTCCTGGTCCGTGCCGGTCCCGGGTCTTTCACGCTGGCTCTCTTTGACCGCAACTACAACCAGCTCGCCGCCGACGGGCCGGCCTCGAGCGACGGAATCGCCTGGAGCGCGGCCTGCGCCAGCGGATCCATCGCCTTCGACGAGGACGACCAGCGCATGGAGCAGGGCAAGCCGGGCGTGCTCTTCGGTGGCGACGAGGCCATCAGCGGCCCACAGAACCGCGCCACCTGGACGCAGGCGGTGGACTACACGAACGGGGTGCATTACACGCCGGGAGGAGAGGGCGGCGACAGCTGCACCATCTCGGCCCGGCCACACCGAGTGTACGATCCCGGGGCGCCCGGCCTGGACCCGCAGGGGATAGACCCCGATCCGCTGCTTTCGACAACGCTGGTATTCCCCTGAAGCCTCGGCTTGCACGGCAAATAATGGATCGGTAAAGTCGGGATCGAGGCAGAGGACTTCTGAGGGGATGCCATGCCGCTCAATCTGGACGATTACCTCGCCAGAATCATTGTCAATCCTGCGTCGGATGCCCAGGCGAGGAACGAGGCGTTCCAGGAGCTTCGCCGGCGCGAAGAGACGCGCATTGCGCTGGGCCGACTCTGGCAGATCATCGTCCTCTGCCTGGCTCTGGCGTGCGTGGCGCAGCTCCTCATCGAGGAGCGCGTCGGAGCCGGGAGAACGGATCAAACCGCGCAGGAGCCTGCGGATGGCGGGCGCGCCGCCATTGGAGCCGACGGCGGTGGAGGCACCGCCGCAGAGGCCGCACTTCGTGCGGACGCCGGAGCACACCTCGACGCTGGCGCCTTGCCCGGCGGCGGGGCTCAGCTCGACGGCGGACCCGGCGATGCAGGGCTCCCCGACGGCGGCGTGATTGCAGGGTCTCCCGCATCCTCGGGTTGGGGTTTGTTCCGCCGCGGGATGGGATCGGTGGGAAGCGCTGCTGCCGCCGTGCTCTGGTGCTTCGCGTGGCTCGCCATCGGGTGCCTGCTCGGCTTCCTCTTCGGAATCCCGAAGATCGCTCAACCACAACAGCCGTCACAACCCGGCACCCCGTCTGCCAGCGGTCCGCAATACCGGCAGCTGGTCAATACCAACCTGGGCGAGATCTCCGATTGGCTGACGAAGATCTTCGTGGGGCTCGGCCTCGTCGAGCTGAAGAGCGCATGGCCGGCGCTGGGGAAAGTCTCGGCGTACATGGCGCGGAACGCCTGCGCCGTCTCCTGCGTGCCGCTCGCCGGCGCCATCGTGCTGACCTTCGGGGTCCTCGGGTTCCTCTGTGGTTATCTGGCGACCAGGATGTACCTGGCGCCCGCCTTTGGCCGCGCCGACACGGTGGATCCGCTCGTCTCGGTGCGGGACGCCAAGGTCCATCCGCCCGACGAGATCCCCAAGGCAGCCCCTTCCGCAGCGGCGGCAACGCCCGCCCAGAAGCAGCGCTCCGCCGCCACGGCGCTTTTTGCAGATCACCTCAGCGACATGACTGCTCGCGACCTCGCCAAGGCCCAGCTGCTGCAGGAACGCTATGCGGAAGCCGCGAGTGCCTACGCAGCGGTGGCAAAGACGACGGACGATCCCGCGGTGCATTACGAGTATGCGGTCGCGCTCTCCCATGTGGGAGATGCCACCTCGCCGGAAGTCTGCGCGGAGTTGGAGAAGGCAGCGTCCAAGGCCGATCGGCTGGACGAAGAAACGCGGACTGAGGTCTTCATCTGGCTCACGTTTGCGTATCTGTACCGGACGGAAATGGAGGGCTACAAGAAATCCATCGAGTATGGTGAGAAGGCCCTTGCGATGGGCATCCGCTCGGGCTCCATCTTCGTCAACCTGGCATGCGCCTACGCGCAGCTGTACGACGCGACCAAGACCGACGCGGCCAAGGCCATGGCGGCCAAGTCCAAGGTCATCGAGTACATCAAGCGGGCGAGTGCCCAGGGCAATGGGTACCGCGACCGGCTGCGCGAGCTGCTCGTCAAGAAACCAGGCAAGGCCCCAGGCGACGACGACCTCGAGACCTTCGAGCAGGACGAACAAGTCCGTAGCGCCTTGGGTCTCTAGTCGGGGCGTTGGAACTCAGAACTGCCGCAGGTACCCGCGCTGGATCAACGCCAGGAGCTTCTGCGAGACGTCCAGGTCGCTTCCGCTGGCGCGGTCGAGCACGGCCTGGACCACGCCGTAGTTGTGGACCAGGTGCACCAGATCCAGCTCCTCGGGCGACAGGTCGCGCAGCCGAGGCGTGAGCGGCATGGCGAGGCCGATGGCGGCGGTGGGGGCCGGGAGCTCGCCGCGGGCCAGCTCATCGGCCTGTTGCATCGCCTCCATCACCAGTTGCTCGGTGCCCTCGGCGATCTCGTTGGGCATGGCAGGCAGCTCGCCCTCGGTGGGCACGAACTCGAAGCCGCCCTGCGTCCAGGAGACCATCCGGAAGAGCGCCTTCTTCGGGGGCAGGGTGGGGTCGGCGTCGATCACCGCGCTGACCACCTTGCCGGCGCGCAGGTGCACGCGGCCTCCGCGATAGCCCTTGATGACGATGGCGCCCGTCTTCTTCGAGGTGCTGAGCAGCTGCAGCAGATCGACCAGCGGCACTTCCTCGAGCCGCCCCTGCACCGCGCTGCGCCCCCCGGTCTTCTTCTCTTGCGCGGCGGCGGTCTTCTCCAGATTCTGTTGCGCGGCCTTGGCATCGATGGCGGGCGCGCCCACCGCCCGCTGCACCTCCACCAGCTTGAGGATGCTGGTGCCGATGAGGATGCGGTCACCCTCCTTGAGCCGCGCCCGCTTTATCTTCTCGCCGTTGACGAAGGTGCCGTTGGTGGAGCCCAGATCGGAGATGGTGATGATCTGGCCGGGCTCGAGCGTGATGCGGGCGTGCTTGCGCGAGACCATGTCCTCGATCAGCACCAGGTCCAGCTCGCTGGAGCGGCCGATCACCAGCTCGCCGGCGTCGGCCAGGGGAAATTCGCCGCCCTGGTACTTGCCGGAGATGAAGCGCAGCGCGAAACCGCGCCCGGTCACGCGCCGCTCCGCTGCGCCTGCGCGCGCGCCAGCTTGAGGTACATGCCCGCGGTGCGGTGCTGCGGATCGATGCGCAGCACCTCCTCCCATTGCGCCAGCGCCTCGTCCAGCTTGCCGCCGGAGTAGAGCGCGGTGCCCAGCGCCACGCGGGCAGGAAGGTAGGCCGGGGCGTGCTGCACGGCGAGGCGGAACTCCGCCAGCGCAGCATCGACGTCGGCGGCTTCCTGGAGCGCGTGTGCCAGCTTCAGCCGCAGGTCGACGAAGGTGGGGCAGAGCGCAAGCGCGCGCCGGTACTCGGAGGCGGCGTCGTTGGGCCTGCGCACCGAGAGGTAACCGTCGCCCACCGCGGCGTGCAGGTTGGCGATCTTGCCGCGCGTGTACGGGTCCAGCGGCTCGTCGCCGTTGGGGTCGCGCTTCTGCGGGCTGCGGGCCCGCTGGATGGCGTCGCCGTACACGGCCTGGGCGCGCTCGTACTGGCCCAGGTCGTTGCAGACGATGGCCAGGTTGAGCGCGGCCTCGATGTAGTCGGGATTGATCTGCAGCGCCTTCTCGAACGCGCGCTGCGCCGGCTCGAACTCGCCGAGATGGTGGTAGATGACCCCGAGCATGTGATGGACGTCCGCGAACTTCGCGCCGCGCGCCGCCACCTGTTCGAGATGTCCGGCGGCGAGCGAATAGTCACCGCGCTGGAAGTGCTCTTTGCCGAGGGCGACCAGCTCCCTCAGTTGGTCGTCCATGCTCTCCCCATGGGGCATTTGCCGGAGGCTCCGGGCTTGGCCCGGAGCCGGGCGGAGGGCGGAGCCCGCAGCATTGGCAGGAGCGTACCACGATCAGCCGCCCGGAGGAGTGAGCGCGGGCTTGAGCGGCGGCGGTGCCGGGGGCGATTGCGGCGTCTCGGTGGCCGGCGTTTGCGGCGCCTGTCCGGGCGGGGTCTGCGCCGGCGGGGGCTGTGCGGGCGGGGCCTCGCCGGCGGCCGGCTTGGGCGGCGTGGCTGGCGCGGCTGCGGGGATTTGCGCCAGCCGCTGCTCGGCCGCCTTGAGGTGCGGGCTGCGCGGAGCTTCCTGCACCAGCCGGCGCAGCACGGCGCGCTCGTCGCCCGGATCGTTGGCCTTCTGCCAGGCGTTGGCGGCGTTCCACAGCGACTCGCCGTGCATGGTGCCGTCGCGCAGGTCGCCGTAGGTATCGGCCAAGGTCATGTAGCGCTGGGCCGCGCCCTTCCACTGCTCGTTCTTGACGTAGAACTCGGCCACGTACCTCTCGTGCGCCGCCAACAGCTCGCGGCAGTCGGAGATCAGCGCCTTCGCCTTGGGGATGTATTCGCTCTTGGGATAGCCGTTGACGAACCGGTTCAGCGCCTCCAGCGCCTGGCGGACGGGGCCCTGATCCTTCTCGTAGCTGGGCGGCAAGAGGAAGAAGTCGGAAGGCCGATCCTGGAAGTAGGCCATGCCGGCGCGGTAGGCGGCGTAGTCGGCCTTGGGATGCGAGGGGTGGCTCTTGACGAAGTCCTGGAACTGGGTGG
>DASRTX010000665.1:0-5734 GCA_035655715.1 Myxococcales bacterium
ACCAGGGGGGTCTGGACGCGGTGGTGGGGAAGTACGACGCGAACGGGAACCCGATCTGGACGCGTCAGCTGGGTAGCGCGGGAAACGACTGGGGACGCGCCGTGGCAGTGGACGCCTCCGGCAACGTCTTCGTGGCGGGGCAAACCACCGGCAACCTCGGCGCCGGGACCAACTCCGGCCTGAACGACGCGTTCCTCGCCAAGTACAACGCGTCCGGAACGCTTCTCTGGACGAAGCTGATCGGCACTCCGGGCGACGACATCGCCAACGCAGTCGCTGTCGACTCGACGGGAAACGTGATCGTCGGCGGCTCGACCACCGGCTCCCTCGGCTTTACCAACCAAGGCGGAATCGACGCCTGGATCAACAAGTACGACACGAACGGCGTCTTTGTGTACAGCCGCCAGCTCGGAACGGCGGGCGATGACGTGGCATACGGCATCGCAGTCGACGGCTCCGGCAACGCGTACCTCGCCGGCTCGACCACGGGAAACATGCCGGGGGGCTCGAACGCGGGTCTCAACGACGTGTTCCTGGCCCAGTACACGTCAGCTGGCGGCCGGGCTTGGGTGTCGCAGTGGGGGACCTCCGGGGACGATATCGCCAGCGCTGCCGCGGTCGATCCTTCCGGCAACATCTTCCTTTCCGGGTCGAGCACCGGGGCATTCGGCGGAACGAACGCCGGTGGCCTCGACGCGTGGGTGAAGAAGGTCGGCAGCAACGGAGTGCAGATCTGGACGCGCCAGCTGGGAACGGCCGGAGACGAGGACGCCTTCGGCGTCGCCACCGACGGCGCCGGCAACGTCTACATCAGCGGCGACACGACCGGCGCGCTCGCCGGCGCGAGCAACGGAGGTCCTTACGACATGTACGCGGCCAAGTACGACACCTCCGGGACGCAAGTCTGGGTGCGCCAGTTGGGCGGCTCCCTGAACGAGGTCTCCAAGGCGGTGTGCACGGCGCCCGGCGCCGCGTACATCGTCGGCGGCACCTTCGGGTCCCTGGGAGGCGCAAACCTCGGCGGCAAGGACATCGTGATCGCCAGGTACGCTCAGTGAGGATGCACCACGGACGCGGTAGAAGGGGAGGATGCAGGGAGCGATGATCGTCACCGGAGCAAGCCGCGGCATCGGCGCAGCCACGGCCAGGCTCCTGGCCGCTCGCGGGCGGCCGATTCTCGTCAACTATGCTCACGATCTCGCGCGCGCAGATGAAGTCGTGACCTCGATCCGCATGGCTGGCGGCGTCGCGCTCGCCGTTCGCGCTGACGTCTCGAAGGAAGACGACGTCGTGGCGATGTTCGACGCAGCGGCGCGCGAGCTCGGGACCGTGTCCGGCCTGGTGAACAACGCCGCGGTCGTCGGCACTTTCGGGCGCCTCGAAGACGTCGCGGCGGCGGCGGTCAAGGAGGTTCTCGCGACCAACGTGCTGGGAGCCTTCCTCTGCACGCGCGAAGCGGTCCGGCGCATGTCGACGCGGCATGGCGGCGCCGGCGGCGCGATTGTCAACGTCGGCTCGCTTGCCGCCCGAACCGGTGCGGCGAACGAGTGGGTGCACTACGCGGCGTCAAAGGGCGCCGTGCACACGATGACCATCGGGGTCGCGCGCGAAGTGGCTGGCGATGGCATTCGCGTCAACTGCGTGTCACCCGGATTGATCGAGACGGAGTTGCACGCGCGAAGCGGGCAACCCGATCGTCTGGAGCGGCTGCGCCCGGGGATTCCGATGCAGCGTCCCGGAACCGCCGAAGAAGTGGCGTCGGCGATCGCGTGGCTCCTGTCCGACGACTCGTCCTACGTCACCGGCGCGATTCTCGAAATCGGCGGAGGACGTTGACGCTGGCTACGCCGGCAAGACCGTTTCGCCGTACGACAAGTACCGGTCTACCGATTGCGCGGCCATCCGGCCCTCCTTGATGGCCCAGACCACCAGCGACTGGCCGCGCGACATGTCGCCTGCCGCGAAGACTCCCGGCACGCTGGTCATCTTGGTGGGGTCGGTCCAGACGTTGCCGCGCTCGTCCAGTTTTACTCCCAACTGCTGCAAGAGCGGCTTCTCTGGCCCGAGGAAGCCCATCGCCAGCAGCACCAGCTCCGCCGGAATCACCTTCTCCGTCCCCGGGATCTCGCGCGGCCCGATGCGCCCGTCGGGCCCACGCACCCACTCCACGTCCACGTAGAGCAGCTCGCTGACGTTGCGGTCCTTGTCGCCGATGAACTTCTTCGTCATCACCGAGTAGACGCGCGGGTCCTTGCCCCACAGCGCCTTCGCCTCGTCCTGCCCGTAGTCCAGCTTGTACGTCTTCGGCCACTGGGGCCAGGGATTGTCCGCCGTGCGCGCGTCCGCAGGACGGGGCAGGATCTCCAGCTGCACGAGGCTGCGGGCGCCGTGGCGGAGGGAGGTGCCCACGCAGTCGGTGCCGGTATCGCCGCCACCGATCACCACCACGTGCTTGTCTTTGGCCGACAGGTACTTGCCGTCGGCGTGGCGCGAATCCAGCAGCGACCTGGTATTGGCGGTGAGGAACTCCATCGCGGGATGGATGCCGTTCAGGCTCCTCCCCTCGACCGGCAAGTCGCGCGCATGGGTCGCGCCGCCGCAGAGCACCACCGCCTCGAAGTCCCGCAGCAGCTGGGCGGCGGGCACGTCCTTGCCCACCTCCGTGCCGGTGACGAAGCGCACGCCCTCGTCGGTGAGCAACTGCACGCGCCGATCGACCAGGTGCTTGTCCAGCTTCATGTTGGGGATGCCGTACATGAGCAGGCCGCCTACGCGGTCGGCGCGCTCGAACACAGTGACCTCGTGCCCGGCCCGGTTGAGCTGGGCCGCCGCCGCCAGGCCGGCGGGGCCCGATCCCACCACCGCCACCCGCTTGCCCGTGCGCAGCGGCGGAGGCTCGGCCTTCACCCAGCCCTCGGCGAAGGCGCGGTCGACGATGGCCTCCTCCAGCATCTTGATGTTCACCGCCGGCAGGTCGATGGCCAGCGTGCAGCTCCCCTCGCAGGGCGCGGGGCAGACGCGGCCGGTGAACTCGGGGAAGTTGTTGGTCTTGGCGAGGCGGATCCACGCCTCGCTCCAATTCCCGCGCCAGACCAGGTCGTTCCACTCCGGGATCAGGTTGTTCACCGGGCAGCCCGAGGCCATTCCGCCGATCAGCTTGCCGGTGTGGCAGAAGGGCACGCCGCAGTCCATGCAGCGGCCGGCCTGCTCGCGCAGCGTCTGCTCGGCCAGCGGAACGTGCATTTCTTCCCAGTCGAGGACGCGCAGCCGTCGGGGCCGCTCGTTGAACGGCTCGCGGGCATAGTCGAGGAATCCGGTCGGCTTGCCCATCAGTTTCCGCTCACCCGCGCCTCGGCATGCGCGTTCTCCTCGAAGGCGGCCATCTCCGCCTCCTCGGCCGAAAGCCCTTTCGCCCGCATTCTCGACTGCGCTTCCAGCACCCTCTGATAATCGTTCGGCATCACGCGCAGCAGCCGGGCCGCACTCTCCTGCCAGCGCTCCAGCAGGCGCCGCGCCAGCAAGCTGCCGGTCAGCTCGGCGTGCCGTTCCACCATCTGCCGCACCGCGCGCGCGTCCTCGTCGGGGGCCGGTCCCAGTGTCACCATCTGCCGGTTGCAGCGGGTGGCGAAGCTGCCATCGGTGTCGAATACCCAGGCGGTGCCGCCAGACATGCCGGCGGCGAAGTTGCGGCCCGTTTGCCCCAGCACCACCACGCGGCCGCCGGTCATGTACTCGCAGCCGTGGTCGCCCACGCCTTCCACCACCGCGTCGATGCCCGAGTTGCGCACGCAGAAGCGCTCGCCCGCGACGCCGCGGATGTACGCCTCGCCCGAGGTGGCGCCGTAGAACGCCACGTTGCCGACGATGATGTTCTCCTCGGCCACGAAGCGCGCTTCCTTGGGGGGAAAGACCACGATGCGGCCGCCGCTCAGCCCCTTGCCGATGTAGTCGTTGGCATCTCCCTCGAGGATCAGCGTCATGCCACGGGGAATGAAGGCTCCGAAAGATTGCCCCGCCGAGCCCTTGAAGTGGAAGCGGATGGTGTCGTCGGGCAGGCCGCGAGGGCCATGGCGCCGCGTCAGCTCGCTTCCGGTCCTGGTGCCCACCACGCGGTCGGTGTTGCGGATGGGCAGCGTGGCCGACACGGGCAGTTTTTCCTGCAGCGCGGGCCGGGCCAGGTCCAGCAGCACGCGGCCGTCCAGACCGTCGGCGATCCCATGGTCCTGCGGCATGGTGCGGGTGCGGCCGTAGTGCTTGGGGACGGTGGGCTTGAAGAGGATGCGGCTGAAGTCGAGGCTGCGGGCCTTCCAGTGGTCCACCGCGCGCCGCATCTCGATGCGCTCGGAGCGGCCCACCATCTCGTCGAAGGTGCGGAAGCCCAGCTCCGCCATGTACTCGCGGACTTCCTGCGCGATGAAGCGCATGAAGTTGACCACGTGCTCGGGCTTGCCGGCGAACTTCGCGCGCAGCCGCGGGTCCTGCGTGGCCACGCCCACCGGGCAGGTGTTGAGGTGGCAGGCCCGCATCATGATGCAGCCGAGCGCGATCAGGGGCGCGGTGGCGAAGCCGAACTCCTCGGCGCCGAGCAGCGCGCCGACCACCACGTCGCGGCCCGTCTTGAGCTGGCCGTCCACCTCCACGGTGATGCGGCTGCGCAGGTCGTTGAGCACCAGCACTTGATGCGTTTCCGCAAGCCCCAACTCCCAGGGGATGCCGGCATGCTTGATGGAGGTGAGGGGCGAGGCGCCGGTGCCGCCGTCGTGCCCGGAGATGAGCACCACGTCGGCGTGCGCCTTGGCCACGCCCGCGGCGATGGTGCCCACGCCCAACTCCGCCACCAGCTTCACGCTGACGCGCGCGTCCTGGTTGGCGTTCTTCAGGTCGTGGATCAGCTCCTTGAGATCCTCGATGGAGTAGATGTCGTGGTGCGGCGGCGGCGAGATCAGCCCCACGCCCGGCGTGGCGTAGCGCACCTTGGCGATCCACGGGTAGACCTTGGTGCCGGGAAGCTGACCGCCCTCTCCCGGCTTGGCGCCCTGGGCGATCTTGATCTGCAGCTCGCGCGCGTTGACCAGGTAATTGCTGGTCACGCCGAAGCGCGCGCTGGCCACCTGCTTGATGGCCGAGTTCTTGGAGTCGCCGTTGGCCTCCAGCGTGTAGCGGGCCGGGTCCTCGCCGCCTTCACCGGTGTTGGACTTGCCGCCGATGCGGTTCATCGCCACCGCCAGCGTCTCGTGCGCCTCCTTGGAGATGGACCCGTAGCTCATCGCGCCGGTCTTGAAGCGGCGCAGGATGGCCTCGACCGGCTCCACCTCCTCCAGCCGCACCGGCTTTGCGGAATGGAGGAAGTCCATCAGCCCGCGCAGCGTGCAGAGCTGGCGCGACTGGTCGTCGATCATCCGCGAGTATTCCTGGTACGCCTTGTAGTCGTTGGTCCTGCAGGCGTGCTGCAGCTTGTGGATGGTCTCCGGGTTGGTGAGATGGAACTCGCCGCCCGATCGGAACTGGTACTCGCCGCCCGCCGGCAGGCTGGTGTGTACGATGGGCCGCTTGGGCGGATAGCCGCGCTCGTGCCGCATGCGCGCCTCACGGGCGACCACGTCGATGCCCACCCCGCCGACGCGGGACGCCGTCCAGGTGAAGTACTCGTCGACGAAGTCCTGCGAGAGCCCGATGGCCTCGAACACCTGCGCGCCGTGATAGCTCTGCACGGTGCTGATCCCCATCTTGGAGA
>DASRTX010000666.1:0-5007 GCA_035655715.1 Myxococcales bacterium
CGCTCGCCGTCGGCGAGGAAATACACGGTGTGGTCGCCCACCACGTCGCCTCCGCGCAGCGCCTGCACGCCGATGGAGCCCGGCCTGCGCGGACCTACGTCGCCGTGGCGTTCATAGACCGCGCCGCCGCGCGGATCGATCTGCAGCGCCTCGGCGGCCACCTCGGCGAGCCGCAGCGCGGTCCCGGAAGGCGCATCGCGCTTCTGGCGGTGGTGCATCTCCACGATCTCCACCTCGTACGCGCTGCCCAGCGCCTTGGCGGCCTCGCCGACGAGTTGGAAGAGGACGTTGACGCCGACGCTCATGTTGGGCGCGACGACGAGCGGAATCCGCCTGGCGGCGGCGCCCAGCTCCGCCTTCTGCTCGGGCGACAGACCGGTGGTGCCGATCACCAGGGCCACTCCCCGCTCGGCGCAGACCCGGGCGTGCTGGACCGAGGCGGCCGGAGCCGTGAAGTCCACCACCACGTCCGCGCCCTTGGACAGCGCCTGCTCGATGCCCGCGGCCACGGTGATGCCCTCCACGGGCCGCCCCACCTGCTCGCTGTCGGCGCGCTCGAAGGCCCCGGCGAGGGCGAAGTCCGACTCGGCGCGCAGCGCCGAAAGGATGCGCGAGCCCATCTTGCCGGCGGCGCCGGCCACCACCGCGCGGATCACAGCAGGCCGCCGTACTCGCGCAGCGCCGCGTCCACCTTTGCCGCCCCGCCCTCCGAGATGGGGACCAGGGGCAGCCGCAGCTCGGGCGCGATCTTGCCCATGCGGTACAGCGCGTGTTTCACCGGCAACGGGTTGGTCTCGCAGAACAGGGCCTTGACCAGCCCGCTGAACTTCACCTGCGCGCGCTGGGCCCGCTTCAGATCTCCGGCGAAGAAGGCGTCGCAGAGGCCCGCCAGGTCGGCCGGCGCCACGTTGCCGACCACGCTGATCACGCCGTCGCCGCCGCTGGCCAGCGTGGGCAGCGTGAACATGTCGTCGCCGGCCAGGATGGAGAAGTCCTGCGGCACGCCGGCGGCCAGGATCTCCGCCACCCGCACCACGCTGCCGCTGGCCTCCTTCACTCCTACGATGCCGGGCACCCTGGCGCAGCGGGCGATGGTCTCGGGCAGCATGTCCAGCGAGGTGCGCGAGGGGACGTTGTAGAGCACCACTGGCAGCCCGCCCTGCTTCGCCACCGCCTCGAAATGGCGGAAGAGGCCCTCGGGCGTGGGCTTGTTGTAGTAGGGCGTCACCACCAGCGCGAAGTCGGCGCCGGCCTCCTTGGCGCGCTGCGCGTTCTCGACGGTGCGGCGGGTGTCGTTGGAGCCGACGCCGGCGATCACCGGCACCCGGCCGCGCGACTCCTCCGCGCAGGCGCGCACCACCTTGAACTGCTCGTCGGAGGTGAGCGTGGCGCCCTCGCCGGTGGTGCCGCAGGGCACCAGGGCGTCGGTGCCCTTCTCGATCTGCCAGCGCGCCAGGGCGCGCAGCGCCTCCTCGTCCACCGCGCCGTTCCGGAACGGAGTGACCAGGGCCACCATCGAGCCGCGCAGCTTGCCCATCCATCCCTCCTACAATGCTACGGGCTACGCCCTCCGCCCGGCCCCGGGCAAGCCCGGAGCCTCCTACGGCGATTCGCCGCGGATCAGATCCTTATAACTCTCGCGCGAGCGGATCACCCGCCACGACCGCCCGTCCACCAGCACCTCGGCCGGCCGGGGACGGGCGTTGTACTGCGAGGCCATGGCCATGCCGTAGGCGCCGGCGGTGCGCAGCACCACCAGGTCGCCCGCCTCCAACCGCGGCAGGAGGCGGCGCTGGGCCAGTACGTCCGCGCTCTCGCACACCGGCCCCACCACGTCCACGCGCTCGGCGCCCGGGCGAGGCCGCGCCACCGGCTCCAGCTCGTGGTGCGCGCCGTAGAGCGCAGGCCTGAGCAAATCGTTCATCCCCGCGTCGATCACCACGAACCTGCGCGACCGGTGGCCCTGCTTGCGCAGCAGCACGCGCGAAAGCAGCACGCCGGCGTTCGCCACCAGCAGGCGGCCCGGCTCGAGCAGGACCTCGACGTCGAGGTCGCGCAGCGCCTTCACCAGCGCCTCGCCGTAGCGCTGCGGCGAGTCCGGCGCGCGGCCTTCGCCGTAGGGCACGCCCAGGCCGCCGCCCATGTCCAGCCGGCGGATGTCGTGGCCGTCCTTGCGCAGGAGCGGAACCAGCGCGCGCATCTTCCCGGCCGCCTCCACGAACGGCTTGACCGACTGGATCTGCGAACCGATGTGGCAGGCGACGCCGGCCACGCGCAAGCCGGGCAGCGAGGCCGCCAGCGCGTACGCCTTGCGCACGCGCGCGGCCGGCACGCCGAACTTGCTCGTGGAGAGCGCGGTGGCGATGTACGGATGCGTGCGGGCGTCGACCTCGGGGTTCACGCGCAGCGCGACGGTGGCCACCGCCTTCTTCCGCACCGCGACGGCGGAGAGCTGTCGCACCTCCTCCTCGCTCTCGCAGTTGAACTGGAGGATGCCGGCATCGAGCGCCGCGGCCATCTCATCCTGCCGCTTGCCCACGCCGGAGAAGACGATGCGCCGCGGATCGCCGCCCACCTGCAGCGCGCGGAAGAGCTCGCCGCCGGAGACGATGTCGAAGCCGAAGCCCTCGCGGGCGAAGAGCGCCAGCAAGGCGAGGTTGGGGGCCGACTTCACCGCGAAGCAGGCCAGGACATCGAGCCCGCGCAGCGCCGAGCGGAAGACGCGCGCGTGGCGCTTGAGCGTGGCCGTCGAGTAGACATAGGCGGGCGTTCCCACCTTGGCCGCCACCTCGGAGAGCGGAACGTCCTCGCAACAGATCTCGCCCTTGCGCCGCTGGAAATGATTCACCGGCCGCCCCCGTCGGCGATGCCGGCGTCGGGCGGTTCGGGGGAGGGAGGATGCGGAGAGCCCTTTACACCGCAGACGACGAGGGCGGAGCTGGCGAGGAGGACGAGGGCGTGGAAGAAGCGCCGCATCAAGGGAGTAAGCACGTTGACGTTGACGTCCACGTCAACGCTCCTTCAGAACGGGATCGCCAGCAGCATCCGGACCGCGTGCGCGATCGACGGGCTCTGGTTCGTCACCCGGTTCCTCAACCCGTCGAAGGGGATCAAGAGGCCGTACGCAATCCCGGCGTGGAACCGATCCGAGGTGTCATAGGTGATGCCCGTGTTGAACTCGATGCCCAGGGGCCTCGCCGCGCCCGGCGTGTTCTCCGGGTACCACGCCTGCGAATAGATCATCGCCAACTGGAGCTCGAACCCGGTGTCGTCGCCGCCGCCGGTCTTGCGGCCGGTGGGCCGGTAGCGCATCGACGGCTTCAGGTACCAGGCCGAGGTCACCGCGGTGATCAGGTTGCGGAAGAGGATCATGTCCACGTTGAAGGCGCGGTTGAACATGAAGTTGTTGATGCGGGCGTGGGTGTGCCCCGGGTCGGAGAAGTCGAGGTGCGACCCGTCGATGTCGCCGCGTCCCGCCGCCTGGTACGGCTGCTGGCCGGCCGCCACGGGCTGGTGCGCACCGGACCCGTTGCGCCAGGGGCGCGCTCCAAAGCCGAACGAGCCGGAGTCGCCGGAGGCGGCACCGTACTCGAGGCCAAAGAGCAGCGCGTCGGCGGAGAGCATCGCCACGTCGGTCTGGAGGGCCCCGCCCACCTGGAAGAAGTTCACCGGCGAGGTGATCAGCCCCAGCGTCTGCGCGTCGAGGCCGCTGCCGGCCGGATCGAAGTCGGTCTGCTGGTGCGTGCCCACGCTGCCGATGGTGAACGCGAGCTCCGCGTCCAGCCGCCACTTCTTCCGCTTGAGCGAGATGAACCCGTCGGGCTGGTAGAGCTTGGCGGCGCGGCGCACCACCTCGTTGCGCGGGCTGGTGGACGGGTTCAGCGTCACCGGAGTGTCCCACTCCTGCGTGCGGTAGTCGCCGAGCAGGCCGTAGTTGATCACCCACTGGTTGTTGTCGAGCTTGCGCTTGATCTCCTCGGGCGTGTCGACCTTGGTCACCTCCAGGGCGATGCGGTAGCCGTCGTCGAGCGTGTCCAGGTCCACCGTGCGGCCCAGCTCGCCCTTGACGCCGGTGGTGGAGGCGCCCTTGTCGAGCACGTCGAACATGAGGGCGAAGTGGTGCCCCTTGAACTCGCGCGGGGCGAAGGCGATGCGGTCGTACGTGTCGCCGTAGTCGCAGTCCAGGCAGTTGCCGTCGTTGTGCAGGATGCCCAGGCCCCAGTGGTAGCCCATGCGGCCGAAGACCAGCTCGCCGAGCTGCGTGTTGACGCGGCCCCAGGCGCGCTTGACGTTGACGGCGGAGCCGCCGCGGCCGTTGGCGAGCACGGCGAGCGGCGTGAACGGGTCCAGGTACGCGTCGGTGGACGGCGAGGAGCCGAGCAGGATGTTGTCGAAGATGTCCGCCATGAAGTGGATGGACAGGTCCTCGCTCACCTCCAGCGTGGGCGCGAAGCGGAAGCGGAAGTTGAGATCGGACTGGCTGTTGTTGCCGCCGGTGCCGATGAAAGGCCCGGGGAAGAGCAGGTTGCCGCTCGGGTCGGCGCCCCGGTCGAGGTCCATGTTGTGGAAGAACTCGCCGCGCAAGCGCAGGTACCCGTGGGGCTGGAAGAGGTTGACGCGCTGCTTGAGCGACTCCACCGCCTCGCTGTCCTGCACGCGGGCCTGCGAGTCCTGCTCCACCCAGGCCGTCTCCTGCTTCACCTCGTCCTTGGTCTTCTGCAGCTCGCGGCGGACCTCCTCCATCACCTGCCGGCGGAACTCCTCCTGATCCAGGCGGGGCGAGGCAGCGGGGTTGGTGGGAGCGGGTGCGGGGGCCTGCGCCGCGGTGCCTGCAGCTGCGCCACCAGGCGTCTCCTGCGCGGCCGCCGTGCCCTGCTCCCCGGTCTTCGTCGACGTGGCCGGCGCCTGGGACTGCCCGGCGGCGGGGTTCTGCGGCTGCTTCGCCTTCTCCTTGGGCTTGGGAGCGGGCTCGGTCTGGGCGAAGACGCCTGCCGAGAGGGTGAGTGC
>DASRTX010000667.1:0-17750 GCA_035655715.1 Myxococcales bacterium
GGCTCGCTTTCTCCGTCAACCAGGACGGCGCATCCCGGCTCTACGTCGTCGATCGGCAGGGGCAGAGGCAGCCGGTCGTGCTGCCCGCCAACGCGGTGATCGGCAGGATGGCCTTTCCGCGCAAGCGGACGGATCTGTTGGCGCTGTCGTTGCAGACCGCCACGCAGCCGCTCGACGCGTACGAGGTGGACCTGCGCGTCGGCACCAAACTGACGCGCTGGACCCGCTCCGAGACAGGCGGGCTGGATCCCGCCGGCTTCGTGGATGCGCGTCTGGTGCGCTATCCCGCAGGCGGCGGCGCGGGGCAGATGCCCGCCTTTCTCTACGAGCCGCACAACCCGCGCGGCAAGCTGCCGGTGGTCATCGTCTGGCACGGCGGGCCGGAAGGGCAAAGCCGGCCCACCTTCTCCCCGGTGGTGCAGCTGCTCGCCGCCGAGCTGGGCATCGCGGTGCTCCTGCCCAACGTGCGCGGCTCCATCGGCTACGGCAAGGCCTACCTGGCCGCGGACGACGGGGTGAAGCGCGAGCAGGCGCTGACCGACATCGGCGCCACGCTCGACTTCATCGGGAAGCAGCCCGGGCTGGATGCCTCGCGCGTGGGCGTCTACGGCGGCAGCTACGGCGGGTACATGACGCTCGCCACCGTGGCCTTCCACGGCAAGCGCGTCCGCGCCGCGGTGGACGTGGTGGGGATCTCCAATCTGGCGACGTTCCTCGAACACACGCAGGCCTATCGCCGCGACCTGCGGCGGGCCGAGTACGGCGACGAGCGCGACCCGGCGGTGCGGGCGGTCCAGGAGAAGATCTCGCCGCTGCTCAGCGTGGACCGCATCGAGGCCGAGCTCTTCGTGCAGCAGGGCTACAACGACCCGCGCGTGCCGCGCACCGAGGCGGAGCAGATCGTCAAGGCGGTGCGCTCACGCGGCAAGGACGTCTGGTACCTGGTCGGCATGAACGAGGGGCACGGCTTCCAGAAGAAGGAGAACCGCGACTACTCCATCGCCGCCCTGGCTCTCTTCTTCGAGGAGAAGCTGCTCAAGCCCGCGCAGGTCAACTGATCGGGACGCCTCGAAGCCTGGCAAACCGGCCCTTGGCCGTGCTACGCAGCGGCCATGCCGGGAGGCCGCCGTGCCCACCAGGTTCGTCGAACGCAAAGGGCGACAGGTCGTATTGATGGACTTCTCGCGCCTCCAGTCCATCGAGGAGTCCCTCGTGCACATCGAGGAGGCGAGAAGATTCGTCGCCGCGCAGCCCAAGGTGATGAACCTCCGCGTGGTCGTCGATGTGACCGACTCGGCTTTCGACAATTCGGTGATCGAGGCCCTGCAAAGGCTGGCCGACCACGATCGACCCTGGGTGCTCGTCAGCGCCACGGTTGGCTTGTCGCCGCTCAGGAGAATCACCAACCGCCTCATCGCGATGAAATCCCACCGCAAGTTCGGGAGGTTCAAGGACCTGGGACGGGCCCTCGATTGGGTCGCCCAGCAAGAGGGACCGCCGGAGGAGTTTCCTGACGAGGCGGACTAGATCGCTTCGAGGAACTCCGCGTTGCTGCTGTATTCGGCCAGCGACTTGAGCAGGCGCTCCATCGCCTCGATGGGCTTGAGCGCGAAGAGGGCGCCGCGCAGCTTCTTCACCTTCTCGTACTCGTGCTGCGAGAAGAGCTTCTCTTCCTTGCGTGTGCCCGAGGTCTGGATGTTGATGGCCGGGAAGATGCGTTTCTCCGCCAGCTGGCGGTCGAGGTTGATCTCGGAGTTGCCGGTGCCCTTGAACTCCTCGAAGATCACCTCGTCCATGCGCGACCCGGTGTCGATCAGCGCGGTGGCGATGATGGTGAGCGACCCGCCCTCCTCGGCATTGCGCGCCGCCCCGAAGAGCCGCTTGGGCCGCTCCAGCGCGCGGGAGTCCACGCCGCCCGAGAGCGTGCGCCCGGACGACTCCACCTCCTTGTTGTAGGCGCGCGAGAGCCGCGTGATCGAGTCGAGCAGGATGACCACGTCCTTGCCGGCCTCCACCAGCCGCTTGGCGCGCTCCAACGCCATCTCCGCCACGTGCAGGTGCTCGTCGGTGGGCCGGTCGGAAGAGGAGGCGAACACGTCGGCCTTCACCGTGCGGCGGAAGTCGGTTACTTCCTCGGGCCGCTCGTCCACCAGCAGCACGAACTGGATCACGTCCGGCCGGTTGGTGGTGATGGCGTGCGAGATCTTCTGCAGCATGATGGTCTTGCCCGCCTTCGGCGGCGAGACGATGAGCATGCGCTGTCCCAGGCCGACGGGCGAGACGATGTCGATGACCCGGGTGATCAGCTCCTTGCCGGTGGTCTCCAGCATCACGCGGTCGTCGGGATCGATGACGGTGAGGTTCTGGAACGCGGTGCGCTTCGCCGCCTCCTGCGGCGGCAGGCCCTCCACGGTATCGGCCTTGATCAACTGCAGCCGCCCGTTGCGCCGCACCGCCTGGCCGGCGATCATCACGCCGGGCCGCAGGCGATCGCGATCGATGATGTGCCGCGGAACGTCCACGTCATCCGGCTGCGGCAGGAAGTTGTACTTGGCCGTCCGCAGGCGGCCGTTGCCGCGGTGATCGACGTCCAGCACGCCTTCGCAGGGCTGCGCGGGCTCCTTCTGCTGCTGCTGCTGCTGTTGCTGGTGGCGCTGCTGCTGGTGGCGCTGTTGCTGCCGCTGCTGCGGCGGTTGCTGCTGCTGCTGCTGGACCGGCATGCCGTCCAGGTTCTGTGGCGCGGGCGCCCCCTCCGCGGGCGGCGGCGCCGCGGGCTGCCCCTCCTGCGCCTGCGCGGGCTGGGCCCCGTCGGCCGGCGCTGAGGCGGCCTCCTCCGGACCGTCTTCCGTGTCGTCGTTCTCGACGTCGACGATGCGGCCCTGGGCGTCGAGCGGGGCCGGAGCCTGGTTCTGTCCGTGGCCGCCGCCCTTGCCGCGCCGCCCGCGCCCGCCGCGCCGATTGCGCCGGAACCGGCGCCTGCCGCCGGCACCCTGGCCTTCCTGCTGGGGCTGCTGCTGCGGTTGGCCGTGCTGCTGCCCGTTGTTGCCGCCGTTGCCTCCGCCGCCCTGGGGATAGCGCGCGTTGCCCGGCTCCGGAGCATCGCTCGCGGAAGCCTGCGCGGTTTCATTCGCTGCGGGGGGACGCTGTCCTTCTCCGTTCATCCGTGACTCCGTCTACTTCTTCAGCAGGCGGCTGAGAAAGCCGCTCTTGGCCTGTTCTACGGGCCGGTTCTTGAGCCGCCTGAGCTCGTCCTTCGCCTGGGCGAAGTCCGGGTCCTTTTCAATCGCCTTGCGGAGCAGCGTTTTGGCGCGCTCCGGATCTCCTTGCGCCTCGTACAGCTGGGCGAGAAACAGCGTCGCGCTGTGCAGCCGCGGATCCATCTCCAACGCCTTGCCGACGTGGTGGATTCCCTGCTCCGGCTTCCCGCTTCGCCGGAAGATGGCCATGCCCAGGTAGGCATGGAACTCCGCCTCGGCGTGGTTGAGGGCGATGGCCTCGCGGAACTGGCCCTCCGCATCCTCCCAACGGCCGGCCTTGAAGAGCGTCTCGCCCTTCTGGAACAATCCTTCCGCGCGCATGATCGCCGCCACGTCCGTGGGCAGGCCCTTCGCCTTGCGGTCGAGATAGACGTCGTGATCGGCGCGGCGGTTCTTGTCCGAGAGCGCCGAATAGGCGTCGTTCACCTTGGCGAACAGCTCCTCGGCCGTGCGGCGGGCCGACCCCAGCTCCATGCCGCTGAAAGCGTCGGAGTGGAATCGTTTGGCGGCAGCGAAGTAGGCCTGCTTGATTTCCTCGAGCTGGGCGGTGTGCGGCACGCCCAGCACCTGGTAGTGCGAGGCGTCCTTGAGGTGGTCGCGCTCGCCAAAGAGCATGCTCCGCGCCGCCTGCGCCGCGGGGGTGAAGACCTTGCCGCGATCCTCGTCCAGCGCCGCGGCCGGCGGGGCCTGGGCGGCCGTGCTGCTCGACGCCAGAGGTCCGCCGGAGAGCGCCAACAGGCCGCTCATGCACAACCACTGCAGCAGCGGAAGCTCCGCCTCCTTGATGTGCGCCAGCGCATCGGCCACGCTGCGTCCGGGGGTGGCCAGCGGCGTCACTCCCTCGCCCGGCCAAAAGGTCTTGAGCGCGAAAATCTCACGCTCCAGCTCGGGCGCGCGGCTCAGGCGCGCCTGGGCGCGTTCCTCCAGCCAGGGGCGCGCAGCCGCGGGGTTGCCCAGTCGCTTCGCGGCCTCCATCACCAGCGCTACCGGGCTCGAGCGCACGTCGGGCACGCCGTTGACGGCCTCGAGAGGCTTCTGCTCGAACTTCCAGGTCCCGCTGCGCACGCCCAAGGCGCCCACGCAGACGTCGCTGGTCTGATGGCGCAAGCCCACCTTGAGCTGCTCCGGTGTCATCACCCGCGCGGTGGCGAGCGCCTCGTGCAGGGGGATGTTCTGCTGCTTGGCCAACGCCACGGCGCGGTCGAACGAGGTCTGCTTGATGGCGCCCGAGGCGATCTGCGAGGCACCAACCGACTCGGTCCGCACGTTGGACTGGGCGAAGCGGACCATGCCCTGCTGCAGCGTGATCACCCGTTTGGCCGCGTCGTGCGCGATGGTCAGCACGCCGGTCGCGCGGTCGCGCAGGAGCTGCACGAAGATGGCGGCCACCGGCTTGTCCGAGAGCGGCCGTTCCTGCGCGGGCTGTGCGCCCTGCGCGCCGGTGTGGCGGGTGAGGGCCGCGCGCAGCGCTGCCGGCTCGAACGGCTTGGCGAAGAACGCCTCCGGCTTGATCTTCTCCGCGAACTCCGCCGGGAGCTGCTTGTAGATGCCGCTCACGACGATGAGCGGCAGCTTCTCGCCCCAGGAGGCCGACCGGGCCGCATTGGCGAACTGGAACCCGTCCAGCTCCGACAGCACCAGGTCCAGCACCACCGCGGAGAACGGCTGGCCGGACGCGGCCGCCCTGGCGCACATCTCCTGCGCCTCCCGCGCCGAGCCGGTGGCGCGCGCGGACAGGCCCACCTCGGCGGCGATGGCGGAGAGCAGCCGCGAGGCGCTCTGCTCGTCCTCGACGATGAGGACCGTCAGCGCCATCTAGTGGACCTCCAGATCGTAGGGGAGCGCGGCCCGCACGGTGCCCGGCTCGCCCAAAAGGCGCAGCGCGCGGATGGCGCGGGGCCCCAGGTCCATGGGCAGCGCATCCAGGGCCGAGACGCCGGCGAAATCGGCGACGCCCACTTGCAAGGGAATGGCGTCGTCCAGCTCGACGTCCTCGTCCGGATCGAGGCCGGCCAGGCGCTTCGCCTCTGCCAGCGCCTCCTCGAATCCACCCATCTGATCCACCAGCTTGCGCTCCATCGCCTGCGCGCCGCTCCACACCCGTCCCCGCGCGACCGCGTCCACCTGGTCGCGGGTGAGGCCGCGCGCCTCTGCCACGACCTTCAAGAAACTCTCGTAGAAGTCCTCCACCCACGCCTGCAGCCGCTTGCGCTCGACGTCGGTGACCCCGCGACCGGGATTGAAGAGGTCGGCGCTCTCGCCGCGCTTGAGCGTGACCAGGTTCAAGCCCAGCTTGCCGAACAGCTGGCTGGCATCGAAGTGTCCGATGAACACGCCGATCGAACCCGTGATGGTGTCGGGTCGGGCGAAGATCTCGTCCGCGCCCGCCGCCACGTAGTAGCCGCCGGAGGCGGCCACGTCGCCCATGCTCGCGATCACTTTCTTCTTCTTCTCCTTCCGCGCCCGAACCAGCTCCCGCCAGATCAGGTCGGATGCGTTGCCGTCGCCCCCCGGCGAGTCGATCCGCACCACGATGGCCGCGACGCGCGGGTCGTCGGCCAGGCTGCGGATGCGGCGCGAGATGGCGTCCGAACCCGCCACGTCCACCGCCCCGAACGGATCGCGCGCGCCGTCTCCGCGCACGATGTCGCCCACCACCCGCACCACTCCGATCCTGGGCCGGCCGGCCCAGCGCAGCTCGCGCTCGTCGGGCGTGCCGACTCCGGCCTTCCGCAGATGGACGCTGCCGCCCAGGATCTTCCCTGCCTCCTCTTCGAGCTGGTCGGGATAGACCAGCCCGTCGATCAACCCTGCTTCAACCGCCTCCCGGGGCTTCAGGATGCCCTCGTCGAGGAGGGACTTGACCTTGGTCTCATCCAGGTGACGCGCTTGTGCGATGCGCCGGACATACCTGCCGTAGACGTCTTCAAGGATCGACGTCTCCACCTCGCGCTGCTCGCCCGACATTCCGCTGCGGGTGAAGAGGTCCGGCGCGTTCTTGTAGGCGCCGACGCGGAAGAATTCCGCCTTCACACCGAGCTTGTCGAGGCCCGCGGCGGCGAACAGTGCCGTCGCGGAAAAACCGTTGACCAGCAGGACCGCCTGCGGTGCAGCGAAGATCCTGTCGGCCGGAAGAGCCACACTATATTCGAGGTCTCCGCCGCTTTCCAGGTAGAAAAGCACTTTCTTCCCGGAAGCCTTGAGATTCTCGATACCTGCGCGCAGCTCCGAGGCGCGCGCCAGCCCCAGCGGCAGCCCGCCGGTCCGGAGCACGACCGCGGCCACCGAGGAATCCTCCGACAGGCGGCGCAGCGCCTCCAGCGTCTCGCGAAGCGGATCGCGCACGCTGGCGCCGAAGAACAGGGCCGCAGGGCCCGGGTGCGGGCGGGCGAGCGCCTGTTTGAGGTCGATTTCGACGGCGTGTCGGATGGGAATGGAGACGGAGGGCCAGGGTTCGCTCGACGCGCGGATGCGCCACGCGCTGCGCGCATCACCCGACCCGAAGGCCGGGGCGTAGGCGACCCCGGCGTGCGCGAGGTCGATCTGGAGGCCGAGGAGCACCGTGGTCTGCGAGGCGTCGAGGAGGCCGACCTGGCCGATCAGGGTGAGACCCCGCACGAGTCGGCCCTGGGCGGTGAAGAGCCACTCCTTGTGGTCGAGGCCGCAATCGGTCGTCGGCGAGTTGGTGCACTCGCTCCAGCGCAGGTCGACGGCCAGGTCCAGGCGTTCGTGCAGCGGCCGCACGCCGGCCGAGAGTTGCCAGCGCCGCGGTAGCGATCCCGGCCGGTTCGCGTCGAGCACCGCCGCGCCCAGGGAGAGAAAGCGCACCGGTCGCACGATGGCGCCGAAGTCCCAGGTGGAGATCCCGAACTCCGAGAACCAGCGATGGGCGGTCCCGAGACTCAGTCCACCCAGTTGCAGGGCCGCGCCCAGGCTGGTGCGCTGATACGAGGTGGGGTCGTTGTTGAACCAGTCGAAGGCAAGTCCGAGCGCGAGCGGCCCCAGGCCACCCGCCAGGTGCAGCGCGTCGATCCGCGGATGTCCGGATTCGTAGTAGCCGTTGTGGAGGAAGTCCGCCTCGAAGCCGCTCACGAACCCGAGGCCCGCAGGGTTGCCCGACAGCGAGGTGCCGTCGTCCTGGAGGGAGAAGGACTGCCCCGGCGTGACCGCGCCCTGCGTGACCTGCGCCCTGGAACCGAAAGCCACGAGCCCGACCGTTATGGAACACAGCGCCGCGCCGCGCATGACCCCTCCTCTGACAAGTCCGCTGCGATGGAATAGTCTCCGGCTGAAACGGGCTGCAGCATCCGGGGAGACCAACGCATGCTCGATCCCAAGACCATCCGCAACGTCGCCATCATCGCCCACGATGGAGCGGGAAAGACGGCGCTCACCGAGGCGCTCCTGCGCCACGAGGCGCCCGTGCGCGCTTCCAAGGACGGCTCCACCAGCCACCTCGACGTGGATCCCGAGGAGACCAAGCGGAACTTCACCGTGGCCACGCACATCACCTACGCCGAGCACGACGGAACGCTCCTCAACCTGCTCGATGCGCCGGGATTTTCCGACTTCCTCACCGATGCCGATCGCTCGATGGCGGTCTGCGAGGGAGGGTTGCTGATGGTGTCCGCCGTCTCCGGTGTCAAGCACCAGACGGAGGCGCACTGGGAGATGGCGGTGGAGCGCGTGCTGCCGCTGCTCGCCTGCGTCAACAAGCTGGACAAGGACCGCGCGTCCTTCCTGCGCGCGCTGGACGACATGGAGAAGACGCTGCAGGCCAAGCCCATCGCGCTGCAGCTGCCCATCGGGTTGGGCGACAGCTTCAGCGGCGTCATCGACCTCGTCACCATGCGCGCCCACGCCTATACGCAGAAGACGGATGGAAAGTTCGGCGGCTACGTAGAGGAGGACATCCCCGAGCAGCTGATGCCGGAGGCGAAGCGCCTGCGCACGCGCCTGGTGGAGGCAGTGGCCGACACCGACGACGCCATGCTGGAGGCGTACCTCGACGGGAGAGAGCCGTCGGAGGCGGCGCTGGTGGACGGCATCGCCCACGCGGTGCTCGGCCGGCGCTTCCTCCCGGTGCTGGCCTGCGCTGCGCGGCCGGGCATCGGCGTGGACGACGTGGCTGCTGCCATCGTCCGCTACCTGCCCCCGCCCAACGTGCGGCGCGAGGTCAAGGGCAAGGATCCGAAGGCCAACGAGCTGACCCGGCCGGCGCAACGCGACGCCCCGCTCACCATGCTGGCGTTCCGGAACACCGTCGATCACTTCGTCGGGCGGTTGACCGCCTGCCGGATCTTCTCCGGCGCGGTGAAGCATGGATCGGTGATCCTCAATCCCCGCACCGGCCACAGCGAGACGGTGCAGCACGTCTACCGCATCGACGGCAACCGCACCATCGAGATTCCCGAGGCGGCAGCGGGCGAGATCGTGGGAGTGATGAAGCTCAAGGACGTGCACGTGGGCGACACGCTCTGCGCGGCCGACGCTCCCCCCATCCGGCTGGAGTTCCTGCCCGACCCCAAGCGCGTGATCGCCTATGCGCTGAAGATCGACCGCGAGCAGGAGGAGAAAGTGGGGGTGGCGCTGCACCGGCTCCTGGAGGAAGACCCTTCGCTGGAGATGGTGCGCGATCCGGAGACCAACGAGACGCTGCTCAAGGGCATGGGGCAGGTGCACATCGAGGTGGCGGTGGAGAAGCTGAAGCGCAAGTTCGAGGTGGACGTGCACCTCGAGCTGCCGCATCCCGCCTACCACGAGACGGTCACCGGCAAGGCCAAGGCGCAGGGCAAGTACAAGCGGCAGAGCGGCGGTCGCGGGCAGTACGGCGACTGCCACATCGAGCTGGAGCCGATGCCCCGCGGGACGGGCGTCGAGTTCGAGGACGCCATCGTGGGCGGCGTGATCCCGCGCAACTTCATCCCCTCGGTGGAGCACGGCATCCGCGACGCCGCCAAGCAGGGGCCGCTGGGCGGGTTTCCGCTGGTGGACTTCCGCGTGCGGCTGGTGGACGGATCGTTCCACACCGTCGACTCCAGCGACATGGCGTTCCGCATCGCGGGATCGATGGCGCTGAAGAACGCGCTGGCCGGTGCCAGGCCCGTGCTGCTGGAGCCGATGATGCGGCTGGAAGTGGTGGTGCCGGACGAGATGCTGGGCGAGGTGATCGCCGATCTCACCTCGCGGCGCGGGAAGATCTTCGGGATGGAGCCGACGTCCAAGGGCACGCTGATCCACGCGCAGGCGCCGCACGCCGAGCTGCGCACCTATGCGCCGGAGTTGCGCTCGCTGACCAAGGGGCTGGGGTACTTCACCATGGAGTTGTTGGGATACGACGAAGTGCCCACGCACGAGGCCCAGAAGGTGTTGGCGCAGCGGGCGGCGGAGCAGGGGAAGGAAGAGGTCAAGCCGAACCAGCCGGGCAAGGGGCGCGCGTAGCCCTTGAGCGGTCGGTGACCGCCGCTCTACGCCGGGAGTCTCGCGGGAAGACGAGGCGTTCCCATGACGACAGCGGCTCTCGCTCTCTTGCTGGCGGCGCCAGCGCCCCAATCCCTGGATCTCCGATTGCGCCGCGAGTTCGCCGGAACCTCGCTTGCGATCACGGAACCGAGGGTCTCGACAGCCGAGTCGCAGCCACCGACAGCCGGGTTGATGACCGTCGCGGGCTGGGTGGCGGCGGTCGGTTCGATGGCCGCGGCGCAGGCACTCGGCGCGCGAGACGAGACCTTCGAAGCGCGCACGACGCAGCACTCCATCCAGGAGTCCGCTGCGTCGTGCGCCGATTCACGCAGGTATTGAAGCGGGGAAGGGGCGCGATCGCGCCCCCTCGATCCGCGGTCTCTCAGGGCGTCAACGTCAGCTTGATGTCGGTCTCCGGGTTGACGGGATCGTTGGACTGGATCACCAGCAGCCCGTCCGCGGGTCCAACGGCGCCGGGCGCGACGCCCACGGCCAGGAAGCAGGAACCGTGGGCCGACAGTGCGATGCCCGCGAAGCAGTTGCTGAAGCCGCGGTTCGCGACGCTCAACGCGAAGGCCTCGGGATTGGTGCCGCCGAAGGCGATGCTGGAGAGGACCAGCGGCTGGCCGCCGAGGTTCTGCACCGAAAGCGTCGCGGGGGCGGAGGTGGGAATGAAGTTCAGCGCGGAAACCGCCGAGAGGATGGCGATGATGGGGCGGTCCGGATTGGCGGTGCCGGTCAGCGATACCAGCGCGGTGCCCGCGTTGGAGACGAGGCGCAAGGTCGCGGTGCGCACTCCTTCCGCCGTCGGAGTGAAGTTCACCGCCAGGACTTCCGCAGCGGCTTTGCCGGCGGGCAGCGTCTGGAAAGCGAACTGCAAGCTGGCCGCCGAGATGGAGAAGTCGGCGGGGTTCGCTCCTTCGATGGCGATCTCGGTCAGCGTCAGCGCCGTCTTCTTGCTGATGTTGTAGACGAACTCCTGCGCCGTGCGGGTGGTGCCGATGTTGATGCCGCCCTGCGTGGTGTTCTGCAGGGAATCGAAGTTGATGTCCGGCGACGGCGCGGTGCCCGTGACGGCGCTGGAGTTGTAGACGAACCATGCGGGGCCGTCGACGGTGGACGGCGGAGGAACCTGCGTGCCGCCGCCGCCACCCCCGCCACCGCCACCGCCGCCTCCGCCACCGCCGCCACCGCCGCCACCGCCGCCACCGCTCAGAGGAATCGGCGTCGGAGCGGCCTTCGCCGCGGCGTCGGCCGGCGTGCCCTGATCGAGCGGGGAGGAATCAGGGGCGATTCCTCCACAGCCGAAAGTCGTGAACAGGGTGATCAGGGAAAGCGTCAGGATAGACGGTCTCATCGGGGAACTTCCTTTCGGCTCCGGGGGGCTACTTTGTGACAAGACACTGGAAGCCGATGGAACACGACACTTTTTTCATCCGTCAATTCGGGCACAAGGAGTTGACGCGTAGCGACATTCAGCGAGTGTGTTTTGGTCCAGCGGGGCTGAACGGACGCATCGAAGTGCCGCAGGGGCCAGGACACCGTTGGAAAGCGCCGGAGGCCCCTCCCGGTCACTTCGAGTGCTTCGTCGACCAGCAGATCCGCGACAACCTGGCCCTGGGACAGGCAAGCCCTTTCCCGGCTGTCTGAGCCGTAGGTCCCTTGTGGTCGTGAAGCGGGAGCCGGAGGGCTTGCGGTTGCGCGTGGTGGGGGCGTGAGCCCGGCGCCGTGACGTGTCGTGCCAAGATGGAAGCCGTGCGTCAGTCCCGGGCGTGTAGTGGCGGACCGCTGCCTGGTCGTCGTTGAACTCCCAGAGCACGGCGCCGACGAGCCGCGCGATGCTCTCGCGGTTGGGAAGATGCCGACGACGCTCGACACCACGTCGGCGGACACTACTCGATGGTCCCTACACTTCCCTTGCCCTCGTCCATCCGACCCGTAGCAACCAGAGCGTCGGCGCGTTCAAGGGCGCATCGACGCTGCTGGACAGGGGGTCGATCCAGTTCCGCGGCAACGTCTCGTACGCATGGTGGCGGTAGTTCGCGAGCAGGTAGCGGATGGCGTTGCGAACCTCGCGCGGTGTCTGCAGCGCGCGGGAATGATAGCGGTCCGCGAAGACGCCGCCGCGGTGGCCGCTGAGGGCGTTGAGGCGCTTGGCCAGCCGCGTTCCCAGCGACTGCATGCCGCGGGAAAGCGTCGCGGCGTCCGCGGCCTCGGCGATCACGTGCAGGTGATTGCCCTGGATGGAGTAGTGGACAACGCGAATGCTGCGCGTTTCGCGGAGCGCTTCCGCAATGATCTTCGCGCGCTGGTGCGAACGCAGATAGCCGACGCCGGGCTGTAACTTCATCGTCACATGAACCGGATGCCGTGACGCAAAGGCGTCACGTCGAAGGTGTGGGACGCCAGGTCCTTCGAGCCCGGGATGCGGCCGCGTTCGCGGTCTTCCCGCGCCCTTGCGCTTGCCACCCCACTCGGGGAGTCTGAGGGTCATCTGCCGCGCCATCATCGCCAACTTGAATAGCAGACTTCAGCGCAGCATGCAAGTCCCAGCGCGCGTCCGCAGCAGGCACGCCAAGGGTGCAAACCAGGTACATCCTTACAGACAGACCACCGACCCTTTACACAGAGGCGCCATTGCACAGCGACATCGCAGTCGAGGTATCCGCTTCGCGCAGGCCGCCACCAAGGAAGGCGCGCTCCAGCAGACGCAGCCCGTCGGTCTTGACGTGCGCGCCGCAGAGGGCAAGCGCGGTGGCATTGAGCACGGCGACGAGGCGGATGCGGCCCATCGCCTCGCCCCGCCACCCGCTGAGGCTGCGCCCCTTGTGGGCGTCGTCGTTCTCGCCGCCGAGGTAGGTCTCATCCACCTCGACGCTGCCGCTGAGCGGGGCGCGGCCGAACTGCGCCATCCAGCTGCGCAGCTTGTGTAGCCAGGTCCACGCCGTCTCGTACTTGAGCCCGTGCTGGCAGCAGATGTCCATCGCCGAGCAGCCGCTCTTGCCGAGGAGGAACTGGCCGATGACCATCTCGGGCAGCCGCACCCGTCCGGCCAGCGCTGGCCCCGCAGGTACTCGATGCAGGCTGCCTCGTCGAAAAGAGCTGCTCGAACTCCGGCTGGGTCGAGGGAAGATCGTGCATCGAGCTCATCTGCACTCCGCCGGGCGCCATGCCCGCGCGGAGCAACCTACAGACCCCGTCTCCAGCGCCGCGGGCGCCGCCGCGCCCGACGACACCCGGTGCATCGACTTCAAGGGCAAATTTCGGCTGCAGGACGGCAACGTCTCGTCATCGCAGGAACTCGACGAGCGGAACATCGACCTTGGAATCGTGCTGAGCGCAAACCTCAACCGGCCCAGGTGCAAAGGATGTCCTTGGTTGCTCATCCTTTTGGGGACACCATACGTAACCTTCCGTAAGGTGTCCCCGAAACTCCGTGCTAGTGAAGGTCGGCGTGCGCCCCTTCGTCGCCGTCATCGCCGCCATCGCGTGCGCCCATCCGGCCGCGCAGAGCACCGTCGCTCCGCAGCCGTCCAGCGCCCTCGAGCTGGTGGAGTCCGAGCCAGTGGAAACCTCTCTGGACCGCCCCGACCTGCGCGATGCCTGGCAGGTGTGGCCGGAGATGATCGCGCAGGCCACGGCGCGCATCGATCTGGCGGAGTTCTACGCCAGCGAGGAGGCGCCCTCGCGGCTCACGCCGGTGATCGCCGCGCTGGACGCCGCCGCGGCCCGCGGAGTGCGCGTGCGGTTCCTGGCCGACGCCGGCTTCGCCAGGACCTATCCGGACACCCTGGCCCATCTCGCGGCGCATGGAGCGCAGGTCAAGAACCTCGACATGCGCGCGCAGACCGGTGGCGTGCTCCACGCCAAGTACTTCGTCGTCGACGGCCGCGAGGCCTATCTCGGCTCGCAGAACTTCGACTGGCGAAGTCTGCAGCACATCCAGGAGCTCGGGGTCCGCTTCCGCCAGCCCGACGCGGTGCGCGCTCTCGAAGACATCTTCGAATCCGACTGGATCGGCACGCCTCGCAAACCTACGACGGCTTACGAGTTCCCCCAGCACACGCGCGATGGCGGAGAGGTCACTCTGGTGGCCAGTCCCCGCGGCATGCTCCCAGACGACAAGCTCTGGGACCTGCCCGCGCTCGCCCAGCTGATCGATTCCGCGCAGAAGTCCGTCCGCGTGCAACTGCTCACCTACGGAGGTGTGCCGGAGCTGGATGCCGCGCTCCAGCGCGCGGCGGCCCGCGGCGTCGAAGTGACCCTGCTGCTCAGCGACTGGGAGCTGCGGCCGCGGACCCTGGCGCTGCTCCGCGCGCTCGACCCCGGCATCCACGTCCGCATCTTCACCATCCCGCAAGCCGGCACGGGCTTCATCCCCTTCGCGCGCGTGGCCCACGCCAAGTACTGCGTGGTGGACGGAGCGCGCGGCTGGATTGGAACCAGCAACTGGGAGCCGGACTATTTCCTCAAGAGCCGCAACGTCGGGCTGCTGCTCGACGGCGGTGAGGTCCCGGCAAAGCTCGACGCGTTCTTCCTCGGGAACTGGGGCTCGCCCTACGCCGCGCCCTTCGACCGCGCGCGCGACTACGCGCCGCCGCGGATCTCCCGGCGGGCCCGGGCCGGCGCGGGCTGAAAACTCCCACTCCTGTGTCGGGGGACTGTGCTAAGGACGCCCCCAATGTCTGAACAGATGAACATGTTCGGCGGGAGTGGCGGAGGAGGCAAGAAGCGCAAGGCGAAGGGCGGCAACGGCGCGCCTCCCCCACCTTCCGAAATCCCCACCCCGCTGCACGAGGAGGCGCGGCGCCGCTACCTCAACTACGCGCTCAGCGTCATCACCTCGCGCGCGCTGCCCGACGTGCGCGACGGGCTCAAGCCGGTGCAGCGCCGCATCGTCTACGGGATGTTCCACGACCACCGCCTCACCCACGAGGCCAAGTACCAGAAGTGCGCCAAGGTGGTGGGCACCATTATGGGTCAGTACCACCCGCACGGCGACGTCGCCATCTACGACGCGCTGGTGCGGATGGCGCAGGACTTCTCGCTGCGCTACCCGCTGGTCGACGGCCACGGCAACTTCGGCTCGCTCGACGGCGACAGCGCCGCGGCCATGCGCTACACCGAGTGCCGCCTCGCGGCGCTGGCCGCCGAGCTGGTGCAGGAGCTCAACAAGCGCACCATCGACTTCCGTCCCAACTACGACGGCTCGCAGTTCGAGCCCATCGTCATCCCCGCCCGCCTCCCGCAGCTCTTGATGAACGGCACCACCGGCATCGCCGTGGGCATGGCCACCAACATCCCGCCCCACAACCTCGACGAGCTGTGCGACGCCCTGCGCGACCTGTCGCTGCACAAGGACCTCGAGGTCAAGGACCTGCTCAAGCACATCAAGGGTCCCGACTTCCCCACCGGCGCGCAGATCCTCAACAGCAAGTCGGAGCTGCGCGAGATCTATGAGACCGGCCAGGGCTCGGTCCGCATCCGCGGCGAGTGGAAGCTCGAGGACCTGCCACGCGGGGGAAAGCAGATCGTCATCACCTCGATCCCGTACGCGGTGAACAAGTCGAATCTCGTCGCCAAGATCGCCGACGTGATCAACGAGCGGAAGGTGACGGCGCTGGTCAACGTCATCGACGAGAGCACCAAGGACGTCCGCATCGTCCTCGAGATCAAGCGCGACACCGATCCCGAGCTGGTGATGGCGTACCTCTACAAGCACACGCCGCTGCAGACCAACTTCGCCGTCAACCTCACCTGCCTGGTGCCCACGGACAACCCCGAGGTGGGCGCGCCCAGGCGGCTGGACCTCAAGACCATCCTCCGCCACTTCCTCGACTTCCGCTTCGAGGTGGTGAGGCGCAGGTTCGAGTTCGACCTCAAGGAGGTGCAGCAGCGGCTGCACATCCTCGAGGGCTTCGAGAAGGTCTACGACGCGCTCGACGAGATGATCCGCATCATCCGCAAGAGCGAGGGTAAACAGGACGCCGCGCAGAAGCTGATCAAGCGCTTCAAGCTCTCCGAGGAGCAGTCCGACGCGATCCTCGAGATGAAGCTCTACCGGCTGGCCCGGCTGGAGATCCTGGTCATCGAGAAGGAGCTGAAGGAGAAGCGCGCCGAGCAGAAGCGGCTCAAGGAGCTGCTCGCCAGCGACCGCGCGCGTTGGTCGGTGGTGCGCGAGGAGATCGCCGACATCCAGAAGGCCTACGCCGACAAGCGGCGCACGCGCATCGGCGGCGCCGGCAGCGAGGAGATGGAGTACAGCGAGGAGGCCTTCATAGCCGACGAGGACGCCACCGTGGTCCTGACCAGGGACGGCTGGATCAAGCGCGTCCGCGAGCTCAAGGACCCCTCGCAGACGCGCGTGCGCGAGGGCGACGAGGTGGCCTTCGTGCTGGGCGGCTCGCTCAAGTCGAACCTGGTCCTCTTCAGCAACTTCGGCACCGCCTACGTGACGCGCTTCAACGACGTGCCGCCCTCCACCGGCTACGGCGACCCGGTGCAGAAGCTCTTCAAGTTCGACGACAACGAGCGGGTGGTGGGCGCGCTCTCGCTCGATCCGCGGCTGCAAAAGCCAGAGAAGATGCTGGCCATCTCCAAGCGCGGCTACGGCCTGCGCTTCGCGCTTTCGCCCCACACCGAGCTGTCCACCCGCGCAGGCCGGCGCTTCGCCAGGCCTGGCGAGGGAGACGAGCTGCTCGGCGTGGTCCCGGTGCACGACAAGGATCTCCTGGCGGTCGCGTCGAAGTCGGCGCACACGCTGGTCTGCAAGGTGGACGAGATCAACGAGCTGGCGGGCCCTGGGCGCGGCGTGCACGTCATCAAGCTCGGTCCGGACGACGAGGTGATCGCCTTCCTCTGCACCCGCGACAAGCAGGCGGTGGTGGGGCTGGAGACCACCAAGGGCCGCAAGCTGGAGCTGACCACCTTCCGCCAGGAGCCGGTGAGCCGCGGCGGAAAGGGACACCAGCTGGTGAAGCGTGACACCCTCAAGGCGCCCTCGACCGGGCCGGTGGTCCAGGCGCTGCCCGAGGAGAAGAAATAATGGCCGTGCGCAAGACGACCTACAGCGCCGCGGACATCCAGGTGCTCGAAGGGCTCGAGCCGGTCCGCAAACGGCCCGCCATGTATATCGGCGGCACCGACGCGAGCGGCTACCACCACCTGCTCTGGGAGATCCTCGACAACTCGGTGGACGAGGTGATCAACGGGTACGCCTCGCGCATCGAGGTGACCCTGCACAAGGACGGCAAGACCGTCACCGTCACCGACGACGGCCGCGGCATCCCCGTGGACGTGATGCCGAAGTACAAGAAATCCGCGCTGGAGGTCATCCTCACCACGCTGCACTCGGGCGGGAAGTTCGAGCAGGGCAACTACATCCACTCCGGCGGACTGCACGGCGTGGGTTCGTCGGTGGTCAACGCGCTGAGCTCGAAGCTGATCGCGCGCGTCAAGCGCGACGGCAAGCACCACGAGCAGGAGTACGCCAAGGGATTGGCCACCTCCAGGCTGTCGAAGAAGGGCAACGCGCGCGGCACCGGCACCAGCATCACCTTCACCCCCGACGCCGACATCTTCGGGCTCAAGGCGAAGTTCGACGTAGCCCTCATCCGCGACCGGCTGGAGGCGAAGAGCTACCTGCACCGCGGCATGGTGGTGGTGTTCCGCGACGAGACGCAGTCGCCTGCGGTGGAAGAAACCCTCCAGCACGACGGCGGCATCGCGGAATACCTCGCCAAGGTGGTGGCGCAGCGGGGCAAGAACACGGTGCCGGCGGCCCAAAGAGCACCACCGCCACCGCCGCCGGCGTCGCCGGTGGTGACCACAGAGGAGGGGCTGCCCGAGGACCTCACCGCCCAGGGAGGCGAAATCCCCTCGGTGCCGCCGATCGCGGGCATGCAGATTCCTCCCGGCGCCCTCTTCTACAAGCAGGTCGAGGGTGAGGTGCGCCTGGAGATCGCGCTCGTCTGGACCGAGGCCACCGACGAGCACGTGCGCAGCTACGTCAACGGCATCCCCACCCCGAAC
>DASRTX010000668.1:0-2327 GCA_035655715.1 Myxococcales bacterium
CGTCATCCTCCCAGCGCAGCGTCATTCAACGGCGCCGCGCCGGGATCCCGCGGGAGAAAACCCGCGACACCGTCAACAGCGGCATCAAGCCGCCCCGTACCCGCCTTTCCAGAACGCCGCCTTATGCGGTAACAGACTGTAGGCGCAAAATGTAAATGTCACCGCTGTGCCAGATAGAAATGTCACTCCCCAGGATCATGGCACGGATCGAGGGGCGGTGGCGGCATGGCGGTGGTGGCAATGAGCGAAACGGAACTGGCGCGGGTCGGGGTGCTCGGGGAGTTTTCCGCCGGGCGGCTGTCGGCGGATCATGCGGCAACCCTGATGGGGGTATCGCGGCGGCAGGCGTTCCGCCTGCTGCGCCGGTTCCGGGAGGGCGGCGCGTCGGCGCTCGCCTCGCGGCGCCGAGGTCAGCCCGGCAACCGCCGGCTGCCCGAGAGCGTCCGGGCCATGATCATGACAGTGGTGCGGGAGCGCTACGCCGACTTCGGGCCGACGCTGGCGGCGGAGAAGCTTGCCGCCTTGCATGGGCTGAGCGTCTCGCGTGAGACGTTGCGCCAGTGGATGATGACCGAGGGCCTGTGGGCCGACCGGAAGGCGCGTGCCAAGCCGATCCACCAACCACGCGGACGGCGTGAGTGCCTGGGCGAATTGGTGCAGATCGATGGCTCGCGGCACTGGTGGTTCGAGGACCGCGGTCCGCCTTGCACGCTGCTGGTCTACATCGACGACGCGACCAGCCAGTTGATGCATCTCGCGTTCGTCCGCAGCGAGACGGCATTCGACTATTTCCAGGCGACGCGAGCCTATCTGAAAGCGCACGGCAAGCCGGTGGCCTTCTACAGCGACAAGCACAGCATCTTCCGCGTGACCAAGGCCGAGGTGGCAGACGGCGATGGCATCACGCAGTTCGGTCGCGCGCTGCAGGAGCTGAACATCGACATCATCTGTGCCAACTCACCGCAGGCCAAGGGTCGCGTCGAACGGGCGAACAAGACGCTGCAGGACCGCCTGGTCAAGGAACTACGGTTGCGCGGCATCAGCACGATCGAGGCCGCCAACGCGATGCTTCCGGAGTTCCTGGCGGAGCACAATAGGCGCTTTGCCAAGCCGCCCCACTGCCCGAAGGATTTGCACCGGCAGGTTTCGGCCTGGGCTGACGTGGATGCGGCGCTCACCTGGAAGGAGGATCGCACGGTCTCGAGCAGCCTGACGCTGCAGTATGACAAGGTGCTGTTCCTGCTCGAGCCCTCCGAGTTCGCCCGCAGCCTGGCGCGGCGCCGGGTCACGATCTTCGACTACCCGGACGGGCGGCTCGAGATCCGCCATTGCGGGCGCGCACTGCCCTACATCACCATCGACAAGCTGCCGCACGTGCCACGGCCGGCGTCGGTCGTGGACAGGAAGGAACTCGACGAGGTGCTCGGAGAGGCGAGAGCCGAGCAGGCGCAGCGTGACGCAGAAGCGGCCGTGCCTGCCGGACCGGCAAAGGCGGTCGCGGGCGACTGCGAGGTCGCCCTGCCCCCCACGGACGAGCGGCAGCACGCCGCGCAGGCCCGGGTCGTTCCTCGCCTGCCGAAGTCGGATTTCGCTGACGAGCGGCTGACTGCTGCCCTCGCCTTTGTCCATGACCAGCATGTCAAGCAGCCTGTAAAGCGCAGCGCCTCGGCGCCGGTCAGGACCGGCCAGGCCAACCACATGTTCGGTACGATGTGACCGGATCACCGGTCGCGGCCGACGGCCCCTCACAGGATCCCGCGACGGTGCACCGCTGCGCGGCTCCGGGGCTTGACCGCGGCGCACCGTCGCAGGTTCGGCTTCAGTGCCATCGACGGACAGCCCTGCCTCTCGCCCGCACCGCAAGCCATGACCGGCATCCGAGGTCCAGATGACATTTCTACTTTGCGGGGCCAGCGACATCTCTATCTGGCTTTGACAGGCGCCGACCTGCACCGAGATCGAAAACGCTCAGGCCACCCGGGGCTGATCACCGTGGCAAGCCCGGAGCAGTTCACGGGTGTCGGCAAGGCCGCACCATCCGCCATCACCACATCCGCGCGGCGATGCTCTGCTCCTCCTCGCCGACGGCGTTGGCGTAGATCGCCTTGGTGGTAAACAGAACCGCTGCGCCTACGCCTTCTTGGCCTTGCGTGCAGCGGCGCGCGCCTTCCAAGACCAATTCGCCCGATCCCGCACAGCCAACCGCTGCTCGGCGGGGGACATTCCCGGCGCTCGCGGAGCCTTGGACATCCCCGCTTTCTGCACCTCCGGCGCAGCACGACCTGCGGTTGCCGCCTTGGGCGGCCTGGGCGCCTGCTCGGCGGACC
>DASRTX010000669.1:0-2813 GCA_035655715.1 Myxococcales bacterium
CGCTCTCGAATTTGACGCCGCGTTCGCGCGCCTCCTTCTCCGTCAAACCCACTCCCGCGACCTGGGGATCGGTGAACGCGGTGTACGGGATCAGGCGGTCCTTGCGAGTGCGGCGCCCGCGGCCGAGCAGGATGTCGAACAGGATGCGGTGATCGTCCCAGCTCGTGTGCGTGAACTGCGGGCCGCCCAGCACGTCGCCGACCGCGTAGATGCCTTGGGCGCTGGTCCGGTAGTGGCCATCGGCGAGCACGCTCCCCTTCTCGTCGAGGCGGACGCCGGCGCGATCGCACCCCAGGTCGTCGGTGTTGGGCCGGCGTCCCACCGCCACCAGCAGATGCGAGCCGCGCAGCTCCTTGCCGCCTTCCAGCTTGACCCGGATGTCCCCGGCGCTGCCGGAGACCGAGCTCACCTTCGCGCCCAGCTCCAGCGCGATGCCCTCGGCGCGGAACGCTCCTTCCAAGGCGGCAGAGACGTCCGGATCCTCGCGGGCCATGAGATGCCCGCTGCGGTCGGCGATGGTCACCTTCGATCCGAAACGCCGGAACATCTGCCCGAACTCGCAGCCGATATAGCCGCCTCCCAGGATCAGCAGGTGCCCGGGCAGCTCGCGCACCTGCATCAGCGTCGCGTTGTCGAGGAAGGGCGTGCGGTCGAGTCCCTCGACGGGCGGCACCACCGGCCGGGCTCCCACGTTGATGACGATGGTCTCCGCGGTGTGGACCTCTCCGCCGACCGACACTTGCCGCGGCCCGGTGAAGCGCGCGGCGCCGTTGACGACGGTGATCCGCTCGCCCTTCAGCCTGCGGGCCACGCCTTCGCGCCACTCGCGGACGATGGAATCTTTACGGTCCACCACCTTGGCGAGGTCCACCGACACCTCGCCGGCGCGGACGCCCAGCCGCGCCGCCGAACGCGCCACCTGCGCGGCCCGGGCGCTGGCGATCATCGTCTTGGTCGGGGTGCAGCCCACGTTGACGCAGGTGCCGCCCAGGTCCTTGCGCTCGGCGATGATCACGCGCTTGCCCGCCGCCGCCAGCCGCGAAGCCAGCGGCACTCCGGCCTGTCCGCTGCCGATCACGATCACGTCGGCTTCCATGGCAATCTCCTTCCTGCACGAAGATCCCGCAGCACGCCATTCAGGGCGGCCTTCTCGCGCGCCGGCGAGAGCGCCTTCCGCAGCGCCCGGCAGCGCGCGCGCAACTCGCCGAGGAAGCGCTGCTCGCGCTCCGCGCGGGAGAAAAGGCGGGCCAGCGCCTCGGTGGAACCGAAGGGAAAGAGCCCCGGATACGAGCGGCCGAAGATCCCCTCCATGCTGGGGATGCGCGAGGCGACCACCGGCGTCCCCGCGGCTACCGCCTCCGAGACCACGTTGGCGCCGCCCTCCATCTCCGAAGTCAGCGCGAGGAGCCGGGCGCGCGCGATCAGGGCGCGCGCCTTCCAGCCGGGCAGCTCTCCCACCCAGCGGTAGCGCGGGTTGGTCCGGGCCTCCGCGAGGGCCGCGCGCTGCAGCGCACTGGAGAGCGCGGCGCCGGCTTGCACCACGCGCACCCGCGACGAGGACGGCAAGAGGCGCGCGGCCAGCGCGGCGCGGAGCGGGTCCTTCTCCGGACGCAGGTGCCCCACCACCGCGACCTGGAACCAGCGCCGCAGCGGGGAAGCCTTGCGCGGCGGCGGAGGCGCCGACTGCGGCACCAGACGCACCTTGCTTCGCAGGCGGCGAGGGAGCTGGGCCTCGGCGCCCGGGTGGAGCACGATCAGGAGGTCGGCCAGATCCAGCGAGCGCCGCGCCTCGGAGTCGGTGTGGATGTCGCGATAGAGATCCGTCCCCGTCAGCGCAACCGCGAGTGGCCGAGCCTGGTGGAGCTCGCGCCACGCGCGCACCGAGGCGGCGGACTTGCGCGCGTGCAGCGCGATCATCGCATCGCAGCGGCCGCCATTGCCTCCCGCCGCGATGGAGGCGTCGTGACCCAGCTCGCGCAGCATGCGCCGCCAGCGCAGCGCCGTGATGCGGTTGCCGAGCCTGGAGCCCGGCGGAGCAGGGCAGATCAACGCGACACGCACAGGCGGCGAAGATTATGCTCCGGCGCGCGATGGATCCACTGGCCACGGCCTTGATCGACGCGCGGGAACGGACGCTCGTCCTCGTGTCCGATCTCGACGACGCCCGCTGGATGGGGCCGCGGCTCGCCATCGTGAACCCCATCCGCTGGGAAGTGGGGCACCTGGCCTGGTTCCAGGAGCTCTGGACGCTGCGGCATCCGCACGGCGGCGCGTCCGAGATCCCGGGCGCGGACGCGCTGTACGACTCCGCCCGGGTGGCGCACGACACCCGCTGGGACCTGCCGCTGCTCGATCGAGCGGCGGTGCTGCGTTTTCTGAAGACCACGCTCGCGCGGGCGCTGGAGGTGTTGGAGCGAGGCGGGGACCGCTACTTCCACCGGCTGGCGCTCTTCCACGAGGACATGCACGGAGAGGCCTTCACCTACACGCGGCAGACGCTCGGCTACCCCGCGCCGGCGCTGGGCACCCCGCCGCCCGGCGCGGGACCGCTGGACGGCGACGTGGAGGTGCCCGGCGCGTGCTTCACGCTGGGCGCGCAGCAGGACGAGCCGTTCGTCTTCGACAACGAGAAGTGGGGACATCAGATAAAGGTGGCGGACTTCCGCATCGCCCGCGCCCCGGTGACCAACATCCAGTACGCCGCCTTCGTCGAAGCCGGCGGATACCGCGAGCGCAGGTTCTGGAGCGATGCGGGCTGGCGCTGGCGCGAGCAGTCCGGAGCGGAGCGGCCGGTGTACTGGGAGCCGGGGTTT
>DASRTX010000670.1:0-3324 GCA_035655715.1 Myxococcales bacterium
GCCGGCGTCCAGATGCACCGTCGTCTCCTCCGGCACGGCGCCGACCTGCGCGAGCAGTTTCTGGCCCTGCTGCCGGCGACCCTCGATGCGCTCAAGCACTTCGCCCCATTGCCCGCCGCCGCGACCGTGCATCTGGACGCCGGCTATGACTACCGGCCCTGCCGAGAGGCACTCGACCAACGAGGCCTGCTCGCCGAGATCGCCCACCGCGGCACCCCCGCGCCCATCCAGGTCGGCCGCCGCTGGGTCGTCGAGCGCACCAACTCCTGGCTCAACGACTTCGGCCGGCTGCGCCGCTGCACCGAGCGACACCGCGACTGCGTCGATGCCTACCTGTGCCTGGCCGCCGCCATCGTCACCATCCGTGCCCTTCTGCGGGCCGCTTGGCGCCTCTACCGCTGGAACACCCGGTCACGATCACCACGCATCCGCTGACCTAATGGCGGACGCTCTTAAGGACGCGAAGACAGAGGTATTCAGATGAATGCGATCGTGGTGACGGACCGGGCCGCGGGAACGGCCGGGATGACGCTGGTGGAGCGGCCAGACCCCGACGAAGCGAGGCTGGCCAGCCTGGAGGGCGCGAACTACGGCGATGTCGTCGTTGAAGTTCACGCCTCGGGATTCACCGGGAACGAGCTGGAGTGGCCCTCGACCTGGGTCGATCGCCGCGGGCTCGACCGCAGGCCGGTGATCCCCGGCCACGAGCTGGCCGGAGTGGTCACCGCCCTCAGCTATGGCACAACCGGCCTGTCGGTGGGACAGCGGGTGTTCGGCCTCACGGACTGGACCCGTGACGGCACCCTCGCGGAATACGTGGTCGTCGAGGCACGCAACCTCGCGCCGCTGCCGGGCGACGTCGACTTCACGGTGGGCGCGGGCGTCGCAATGACCGGCCTGGCCGCGTGGCAAGGTCTGTTCGACCACGGTCACCTACAGGCCGGCCAGAGCGTCCTCGTGCACGGCGCGGCCGGCGCAGTCGGCTCGATGGCTGCACAGCTCGCGCGTGAGGCCGGCGCCTTCGTCATCGGCACCGGGCGCGCTACCGGCCGGCAGACCGCGCTCGACTTCGGCGCGCACGAGTTCATCGACCTCGACAACGACGCCCTGGAGGACATCGGCGGGGTCGATCTCGTTTTCGATGTACTCGGCGGGGACATCCAGAGGCGGTCCGCGGGCCTGGTGCGAGCCGGAGGAAGGCTGGTGACCGTCACCGGCCCGCCGAAGGCGCGGCCCGCCGGAGGCCTGGCGATCGACTTCGTCGTCGTGTCGGACCGCGCCCAACTAGCTGAGATCGCCCAGCGACTGCGAGACGGACGAGTGCGGACAAACATCGGCAAGGTCGCGACCCTCGACAATGCCGTCGCCGCCTTCAACCCGGCCACGCGGATCATGGGAAAGACCATCATCCGCTTTCGCCCCTAAAGAACTCGGGCTCACCCAAGAGAGCAGGAGCCAGGCGATCTGGTGATGCTCGGCCCGCACATCATGTGCGGGGCACCGGGCCGGTGTCATCCCGGGTGACAGCATGCACCGGTACAGCAATGCGCCTGGGAGTGCACGGCTTCACGAGTTGATGTGGCTGAACCGCATGCTCCGGAAGGAGATCCACGCGGTACTTGCCGATCTCCGGACGCTGCACCGCCCGCTGAGCACTGGTGGGTGCCGCCGGGCCCCGGGACCAGGGACACCGAAGCCGTGCATCTTGCGCAGATGGACGACGGTGGACTGCCACGGACCCCTCCCAGCCGCCCTGGCAGATTGGTGGTCAGAGCGACCCCCAGACGGAAAGTGTGCGGGCCTGGTGTTCGTGGGCTTCCGTGAAAGGTGCCGAGGACGAAGCCTTCGAAGGCTTCAGTCTTGGCCTCGCCGCGCACGACCAGCACTAGGATCCCGTCCTGGTCGCTCATCGGGACGCTGGACCACGTCCCGCCCGCGCTGCAGGAGCAGATGTCCAAGCGGGCGCTCACATCACCAGGGCCCCGAGCGGCCACCTGACGTCGATCACACGCCCTGCTGACGTCACCGTGGTCATCCTCTCCGCGGTCGACGCGGCGACGTGATCAACCACCTGGAGGCTGATGCCGAGTTCTCGCGGTAGCTGCTTCATGCCGGCGGAGTCCGATGCGGGACACGGAGCACGAGGAACCAATTTGCCAGCAATATGCCGTGAGTACCACGCGCCGAGGGTCGGGAATAGTGCAGATCCGTGACGCCGCCGCCACCGTGACGGGAGGCTCGACGGGCATCGGGCGTGCTACAGCGATCCCTTTGCCCGTGCGGAGGCAGACGTGATCGTGGCCTACGCCGATGCTAAGGGGCGGACGACACCGTCAGCCAGATCAGAGCGGCGGGCCGCCAGGGCCGCTTTGTTCATACAGTCGTCGGCTCCGGTGGGGCTGACCCCGCTAGGCCAATTTGAAATCTTCGAGCGTGGACGGATAGCTGAACGTAACCAGGACGGTGCAGCCACCCTCCGTCGTGTGGGGACCGTGAGGAGTGTTCGGCTTGATATTCCACTCCGAGCCTGGTGGATATGAGATGCCTTCGTTTATGAAAACACCCTCGAGGACGTACGACGTCTCCGTTGTCTGCTCGTGCAGGTGCCTTGCAATCTCGCTTCCTGGCTCCATTCTCAGTACGATCACTGCGGGACCCAAAGACTGGTCACTGTTCAAAACCTGGATTGTGACAGTCCCTTTAGTGTTGGGAAACGGTGCCGGCATAGCCTGGACCATCGAGGCTTCGACTGTGTTCGTAAAAACCATGGCGCTCACCCCTCATTTCTCTTGGTCCCTTTTCTCCGCAGCCTGAGCAGCTGCGCAGAGGCCTTCCTCTAGCTTAGGGCGTTGCAATACCTATGGTCCACTCTTGGTGGTGGGCCAGGTCCGGGGCTTCCTCGGGCCGCGTGGGCCACGGGAAGGGGAGAAGTGGTGATGCCACGCGCGAGGCGTGGCCGGAGGTTGACCGTGCGCCTCGTAGCCGGCAGGGCCGGTGCGCGCACTGGTTGTTGCCGCAGGCGTCATCGGCGCGGCGCTCGCGGACCTCGCCGCGGATGTCGATGGCGGCCTGCCATGCCTGCTCCGGAACGAGGCGCAGCGCTGCTTTCTCCCGCCCGGTCAGCGCCCAGCCGGCCGAGCAGGCCAGCTGATAGCCGCGGCGGGCGGCCAGGTTGTCCAGGTGAGCGATCAGGGCATGGCTGGCCCCGGCCCCATCGGTGGTGATCATCAGCCGCCCGTCGGAGTTCAGGGGCGCGCTGTGCGTCCGCGGCGTGGACATCGACGGCCACCGGAAATGCGCGCCGACGCCCCCGCCGCCCCGAAC
>DASRTX010000671.1:0-9232 GCA_035655715.1 Myxococcales bacterium
GCGTGATCATCGACAGCATCTTTCCCTGGGGCAGCTGGGCTATCAGGAAAACCGCCAGCGCGGTGGTGACCCCTGCCACCGGGTCCGTCTCGCGCCGCTTGGACAGCGAGAGGGCCGTGGCGGCGCAGGCGTAGATCGACACCAGCCCCGCGCAGGCCTGGTATCCGGCCAGCAGCTTGGCCATGGGCGGGAGGATGCGGGACAGCGATGGCCAGGGGGGCTGGGCCAACAGCAAGAAGAGGCTGCCGAGGAGAATCAGCGGCAGGCTGCCCACCACGCCATCCCGCACCGCCATCAAGTGCGGCTGCTTTCCCAGCGCGCTGCCGATGGCGTGGAGCCGTTCCCGCACCGGCGCATTCTGGTGGGCGATAGGACTTTCCGCCAGTTTGACACTCTGCGTCCCGCGCGCTACTTGACCGCGCACCCGGAGGCGCCCGGAGGGCGACAGTTCATGACCACGGTGGTGATGCCGCAGCTGGGCGAGTCGGTGATGGAAGGGACGGTGGTCCGATGGATCGCGCGGCCCGGGCAGAAGGTGGCGCGCGACGAGCCCCTGGTGGAGATCGCGACCGACAAGGCCAACACCGAGATCCCATCGCCGTCGGCCGGCGTGCTGGTTGAGCAGCTGGCGAAGGAGGGGGCGGTCGTCACCGTGGGAGGCGCGCTGGCGCGGCTCGACGAGGCGGGTTCCGCGGCGTCTCCGCAGCCCGTCGCGACCCCCGTCGCCTATGGGACGGCGCCGGCGGCCTCGAACGACAACGGGGTCCGCGTCACGCCGGTCGGGCGCAACGTGGCGCAGGAACATGGGCTCGATCTGAGCAAGGTGCCGGGCTCGGGTGCCGGCGGGCGCGTGATGAAGGCCGACGTCGCCAACTACATCGAGAAGGGCGCCACCGCCGCGCGCCAGTCGGAGTTGCAGCCTCCCTCGAGCACTTTCCCGGGGCAGAAAGCGCCCACGGCGCAGGCGTATTCACAGCCGCCGATCGCGCCGGTGTACTCGCAGCCGCCGCCCAGCCTGCCGGGGCAGTACCAGGGATTCGGGCCGGTGATGATCACGCTGCGCGCCTACAAGCCGCCGCGGTACACGCCGCGCGACGGGGACCAGGCGGTGCCCTTCGATCAGCGGCGGCGGCTGATCGCCGAGCACATGGTCTATTCCAAGGTCACCTCGCCGCACGTGCCCTGCACGGCGGAGGTGGACATGACCAACCTCTCGCGGCTGCGCGGGGAATGGAAGAGGGCCAAGGAGACCGGGGGGAAGGCCCCCAGCTTCCTGGTGGGCGTGTGCCGCGCCGCGGTGCAGGCGCTGAGCGAATTTCCCCGGCTCAACGCGGTGGTGCAGGACGAGACGCTGATCCTGCGCAAGGACGTGAACCTGGGCGTGGCGGTGGAGACGGAGAAGGGGCTCCTGGTCCCTGTCATCCGCAAGGCCAACGAGCTGAGCGTTTTGGGCCTTTCGCGCGCGCTGGACGACCTGGCGGCCCGGGCGCGCACCGGCAAGGTGACGGCCGACGAGCTGTCGGGCGGGTCGTTCACCATCTCCAACCCGGGGCTGAAGGGGAACCTGTTCGGGGCGGCCATCATCAACCAGCCGCAGGTGGGCATCTTGCGGATGGGGGAGATCGTCAAGCGCGCGGTGGTGCGGGAGATGGATGGCGAGGACGTGATCACCATCCGGCCGATGATGTACCTGACGCTGTCGTACGATCATCGGGTCATCGACGGCGTGACGGGGAACGGTTTCTTGCACCGGGTCCGCGAACTCATCGAAGCCGCCCGGTTCGCCCTGTAGAAAAAAAATTAATTTTTTTTTATGGCGGCGTGAAGGTCAGCTGGACGTGGAGCCCGGCGCTGTACTTGGTCTGGCCGGTGACCAGGTCGGCGTTGCCGATCCGCTCGCCGAACGCGCCGGCCGTGAGCAGGACGATGCCTGCGATGGGCATCTGCAGGTCGGCTCCAACGCGCTGCCGGTGTTCCAACTCGCCGCTATGTGTGACGAACACGCCGCGCGCGTCGTCGGTGGCATAGGTGTCGCTGACGAACCGGAGCCACTCCGTCCAGGGCGAGAGCAGGATTGCGCCGAGCTGCAAGTCCGCGCGGATCCACAGCGAGCCTCCGTCCGGGCCCAGCGCCGAACCGAAAGTATGGCCGGCATTGGTCATTCCGCTGGTGAAGGTGCTGTGCTCCTGTGAAACCCAGCCGGTGTGTTCGAGTTCCAGGAACGCCCGGCGCAGCGGCCCGACGCGCAGCCCACGAACCTCGACGCCGATCAGGTGGTCGGCGTCGTACTGGACGGAATTGGGGAAGAATTCCTTTCGTGTGTCCTCGAAGGCGATCTCGTAATAGACGCGGGTGCCCTTGAGCTCCGGCAACTTGACCGCGAGGTCGAAGGACAGGCGGTTGTTTTCGGCCACTCCGGTGCCGCCCCGTCCGAAGTGCTCCTTCACGAAGCCGCTGAGCCCTCCATAGTTCGGGGCGCCCTGGCCTCCGACTTCGAGCATCCGCGATCCGCCCAGCTGGATGCGATCTCCGAAGTCGAGCTGCGCGCGGGCCAGGTCCGCGATCGTCCCCCGAAACCGCTGGGGCTCCCGAAGCCGGTCGAGAAAATAAAAAAAAGAAATTTTCGTGGCCGGCAGGAAGGGGATCCTGACCGGGTGGAGTTGGACGCGAACGCCGTCCTGTGGGGCGGCATTGCGGGAGACCATCAGCCCCGCGCGGGATGAAGGACCAACCGCCAGTACATCGCGGCCTGCCTGGAGCGCGAGGGGACCGGTCTCGAGCTTCAGGTAGGCGCGATCGACGGCAACTTCGCTGGCATAGCTGGCAGATCCTCCCGATGCGCGCAGGCGGACGGCCGCGGTGAGCAAATTGCCCCAGCCGGCGGCCGAGTCCAACTCGATGGCGGCGCCGGCGCCGTCGCCACAAGGTCGGCCCCCCTGGTACTCGCACACCAGCGCGATCCCGCCCTCGAGCTGCCGCGGGCGTGCCGGGAGCGAATAGGGTCGATCATGCTCGGAGACGAGCTGCGCGAGGACGGAGGCGCGGGCCAGAGGCGAGACCCACAGACCGACAGGGCTGTCCTCGCTGACCCATTGCACGCCGCCCAGTTGATCTGGAGCCCGGCCGACCGCGATATCGTCCCGCAGCCGTCGCCAGGCTGGATCGTCGTAGGGGAGGTTGGGCCCGGCCCAAGCCGCCAGGCTGCACGTCAGGCCCGCGGCGGCCCCGATGAGGGAGCAGAGGCGCACTCGGCTCCCGTGTAGCACGGCGCGGACGTGCTGCCGTAAGCGAATTCCGCCGGACGGCGGCCTCTCAATCGAAGCACCGTGTACGCCTGGACACGCCACCAAACAATCCGTGAATCATCCTTCACGTTCGTGGTCAGCGCATAGACGCGCTCGATCTCGTCCGTCTTCATGGCTTCGGGATGCGGGAGCGGCTCCGGGATGTCGAGCGCCGGGACCGGGTCCGGCACCGGCGCGCGCCGCGGGTTCGGCTTGTGTTTCCGGAGGAACTCCAAGTCCTCCTCGCTCACGACCGCGAAGAGTCGCCGACCGTTGCGCGCCACCACGACCCGGTCCTGTTCGCTAGAGACCTGGTTCCCATAGTCCTTCATGTGAACCCGGAATTCGCTCGCCGTCACACACAGCTCCGCCATCGCCCACCCCCCAATGCTCGCATCCTCGCAGACGGGTCTGACATTCGGGGCCAGCCGCGGGAAAAAATTAATTTTTTTCGTGGAGGCGGGATAGGAACTGGGGGGCGGGGGCGGCGTTGATGACCTGGGAGCGCTCGATCCAGCCGCGGCGGGCCGTGCCGACCGCGTAGTGGAGGTTCTCCAGCTCCTTGGTGGAGTGTGCGTCGACTGAGAGGCAGATTTTCGCCCCGTGCTTTCGTGCCACTCGGAGCAGGTCGGAGCTGAAGTCGAGGCGGTGAGGGGTCCCGTTGCACTCGATGGTCACGCCGCGCTCCGCTGCCAGCGCGATGAGCTCTTCCCAGCGGGCGGGCATCGGGTCGCGGTCGCCCAGGTAACGCCCGGTGGGGTGGCCCCAGATGCCGCATTTCGGGTGCGTCAGGGCGCGGCGGATGCGCTCGGTCTGGCGGGGCTCGTCGAGCTTGAAGCGCTGGTGCACGGAGCAGATGACCACGTCGAGCTTGTCGAGGATGTCGGCGGGCCAGTCGAGGGCGCCGTCCTCGAGGATGTCCACCTCGCTGCCGCGCAGGATCTGGACCTCCGGGATCTTTTCCTGCACGGCCGCGATCTCGTCCCACTGGCGCTTGAGCCGCTCCACGTCGAGCCCGTTGGCGTAATGGGCCGCGCGGGTATGGTCGGTGATGGTGATGAACTCCGCGCCCAGTGCCTGGGCCGCCCGGACCATCTCCTCGATGGTGGCTTTGCCGTCCGACCAGGTGGAATGGCAGTGGACAAATCCCCGGACGTCGCGCAGCTCCACCAGTTCGGGCAGCTCGCGCTTCTGCGCCAGCTCGAGCTCCCCCAGGTCTTCGCGCAGCTCGGGTGGGACGTGCGCGAGCCCCAGCGCCGCGTAGAGCGCCTCCTCGGAGTCGGGCTCCACCGCAGGGCCGCCGTCGAGAGGCGCGAGGCCATACTCCGAGATGCTGAGACCCTTGGTGCGCGCGATCCCTCTGAGTTTCACGTGGTGCTGCTTGCTCCCGGTGAAGTGGTGGAGCGCGGTAGGGAACTGCGCTTCCGTCACCACCCGCAAGTCCGCCTGGAGGCCGTCGCGGAGGCGCACCGAGCACTTGGTGGCGCCGCGCGCCAGCACCTCCACCACGTTGGGGCCGGTGGCAAAAGCCTCCATCGCCGGCTCCGGCGGGCCCTTGCAGGCGGCCACGATGTCGATGTCGCCGTTGGTCTCGGCGTAGCGCCGCACGCTGCCTGCGATCTCGGCGCGGACCACGCCCGGAGCCGCCCGGACCCGGATCAGCAGCTGTTCGGCCAGCGGGCGCGTCTCCCAAAGAGGTCGGCGCGCGGCCTGCCGCTCGCGCACGCGGGCGATGCCCTCGAGGATGGCCAGCTCCGTCTTCTCGCCGAAGCCCTTGAGTCCGCGGACGCGGCCCTCCCGCGCGGCCTTTTCCAAGTCGTCGAGCGTCGAAACGTCGAGCTCGTGGATCAGGGTGGCGGCCTTTCGAGGACCGAGGCCCGGGATCTGCACCAGGTCCAGCGCGCCGTGGGGAAATTCGCGGCGCAGCTCTTCCAGGTATTTGAGCGAGCCGTTCTTCACCAACTCCGTGACCTTGAGGTCGATGGCCTTCCCCACGCCGTCCATCTCGGTGAGCGTTCCGCCGTTCACTCTCTCGTACAGGCCGCCGGGAGCGGCGGGGTCGGGCGGCAGCGTCTCGAAAGCGTCGGCCGCCATGTCGTACGCGCGGACCTTGAACGCGTTCTCGCCTTTGAGCTGCAGGAGCTGCGAGATCTCGCGCAGCGCAGCCGCCACTTCGCGCGGTGTCATATTGCGCAATCATAGCAGCCGACATAGCTTGCAGCGCGCGATGCCGACCGAGCAGCCTCCCGAACCCTCGAACGTCGTCCTGCAGCGATTCTTCGAGAGCAGCCAGTCGGCGCACAAGGCTGCTACGCATCTCAAGAAGGCCGCGGAGGTGGGCGTCCGGTTCACGGACGTGCCGGGCGAGTACCGGTTCAAGGTCGTGGACGGCGTGCCCCGCTTCCTGGAAGGTCGGGCGGAGGACCCGGACTTCGACCTGACCATGGCACCCGGGGCGGTCGCTGCCATCGCGGCGCAGCCCAACGGGGATCTGGGCGATCTGGGCATCCTTTTCTTCCAGCACATCCTCGCCCAGGACCCCCAGTCGAAGATCAACGTGAAGCTCCACAGCGGTCTCATCCGCCTGACCATGCGCGGATGGCTCTCGGTGATGGCCTCCGGCGGCGTCAAGGTGATGGGCTGGATGGCGTCCAAGGGGCTGAAGGGGCCGTCCGCCATCGCCCACGCGGTTTCGCGGCTCAAGAAGGGGTAGCCGGTGACCGACGCGATGCTGGTCCTGACCACGCTGCCCAACGGCGACGCGGCGGGCGAACTGGCGAAGACGGTGGTGGAGGAGCGGCTGGCGGCCTGCGCCAACATCTTTCCGGCCCTCAGGTCCATCTACCGGTGGCAGGCGCAGGTGCAGGACGAGAACGAGGTGCTGGTACTGTTCAAAACCCGCCAGGAGCATTTTGAGCGGTTGAAGGCGCGCATCCTGGAGCTGCACCCCTACGAAGTGCCCGAAGTCCTGGCCATTCCGGTGGAGCAAGGCTACCACGCGTACCTGGAGTGGCTGTCCCGGGAGACCGGCTGAAAAATAAAAAAATTTTTTTTTCGATCACTTCTTGAACAGAGAGTTGAGGGCGGCTAGGGCCTTGGTCCGAGGATCTTCCTCCTTCGGTCCCCGCTCACCCTTCTTGAAAACGAACAGCTCGCAGGCGTTGGCGCGCTCCTTGTCGGCAGGGGGCTCGGCCTGTGGCTCCCGGCATCCGTAGCGCATCGACGCGTCGTAGGCGTGGCAGTTGAAGCAGCAATGAAGGGCGGCGCCGCAGTGCGGGCAGTCATCGCGCAGGCCGGCGGCGCCGCTGACGCCCAGATCGAGCTCGCGGCGGCAGGCATGGCAGACATGCATGGAGTCCATCTTGCCCCGGTGGCGCCCCCGGCGCTACGCTGACTTTCCCGTCACCATGCGCCAGCCCACCAAGTTCGGGAAATACCTGCTGCTCGAGCGGATTGCCGTCGGGGGCATGGCGGAGGTGTTCGTCGCCAAGGCCTTCGGGGTGGAGGGGTTCGAGCGCCTCCTCGCCATCAAGAAGATCCTCCCCACCATGGGCGAGGACCCCGAGTTCATCCACATGTTCGTGGACGAGGCGCGCATCGCGGTGCGCCTGCAGCACCGGAACATCGTGCAGGTGCTGGAGCTGGGCAAGCACGACGACAACCTCTACATCGCCATGGAGTACGTCTCCGGCCGCGACCTGCGCCAGCTGATGGAGCGCTACCGCAAGCGGCAGGAGCCCATGCCGCTGCCGCAGGCGTGCCTGATCGTCGCAGAGGTGTGCGAGGCCCTGGACCACGCGCACCACAAGCGCGACGCGCAGGGGCGGCCGATGGGCATCGTCCACCGCGATGTCTCGCCCCAGAACGTGCTGGTGGGCTTCGAGGGCGAGGTGAAGCTGATCGACTTCGGCATCGCCAAAGCGGAGAGCCGCCTCTCGCGCACGCAGTCCGGCATCCTCAAGGGCAAGTTCAGCTACATGTCGCCCGAGCAGGTGAAGGGGCACGAGCTGGACGGCCGCAGCGACGTCTACGCCTGCGGCATCCTGCTTTGGGAGCTGGTCAACGGCGAGAAGCTGTTCACCGGCGACTCCGACGTGGCGGTGCTGGAGAAGGTGCGCCGCGGCATCGTCGCGCCGCCGCGCAACTGCCCTCCCGAGCTGTGCCGGGTCATCCTCAAGGCGCTGGCGGCCGATCCGGCGCAGCGCTACCAGGCGGCCTCCGAGTTCCACGACGACCTGCGACGCTTCACCGTCTCGGGTGGCGCCGTCTTCGGGGCAAGGCAGCTGGCCGAGTGGCTGCGCCAGGAGTTCCGCGCAGAATGGCAGAAGGAGCAGGAGCGGCTGCGCGGCTGGCTCGAGGCGGGGCGCGGGCTACGGCCGGGTCCGGCGGCGCGGCTCTCGCTCCCCAAGGTGATGGTGGACAAGGACACGCTGGCCGTGCCCGACGCCCACGAGCTGCCCACCATCCAGATGGACGACGAGGTGCTGCTCGCGGCCGAGCGATCCTATGGCACGCGCCTCCTGCCGGCCTTGCCCGAGGACGCGCCCGGCTTCGATCTCGCCGCCGAGCGGACCGCAGCGCCCCGCCGGCAGCGCGGCGCGCCCTTCTCCCGGCCCGGCGCGCCGTCCGCACGGCTGCGCAGATGGGGCTACGCCGCCTTGCCGCTGGCCGTGGCCACCATCGGCGTTCTCGTCGTGATGTCGTTCTCGGTCGGTGAGCCGCCCGGCGGCAAGGTGGTGGTGACGCCGTCCCCTCCGGTCGCCGCGGATCTGAGCATCGACGGACGCCCTTCCGGCCAGCTGCCGCCCTTCGTGCGCACCCTTTCGGCGGGCAAGCACCGGCTGGAAGTGCGGGCGGAAGGATATCGGCCCTTCGCGACCTCCATCGAGGTTTCCGCCGGCGGCAAACCCCTGGAAGTAGCCGCGGAATTGCAGGCGGAAGGACCGATGCACGTGGAGGGCGTGGTGCTGACGCGGCCCGTCTCCGCGCACGAGCAAGAAAAATAAAAAAATTTTTTTTTCGCTACTTCTTCGCCAGGGGTGGGACCGGGCAGATGAAGAGGTCGTGCCCGTTGTTCACGAAGCCGTAGCTCTCGAAGAACGGGTGCCGCTCGTCGCGGGTCTCGGACAAGAGCATCTCCACCCGCTTGCATCCCAACGCCTGCGCGCGCCGCATCGCCTGGGAGACCAGGTCGTGCCCGATGCCCTTGTGCCGGTGCTCCTTCGCCACCACGAAGAGGTCGATAGAGGCCACCCGCCCGCCCAGCTTGAGCTGCGGCCGGTGCGACATGGTGATGACGCCGAAGACGCGCCCGTAGGAGAGCGCGTCGTGCGCGACCATGCTCTCCATCTCGGGGTGCTGCACGATCCAGGAGAGCACCCCCTCCTGGTCGTTCCCGGGCACCTGCCAGCCGTCGTCCGCGAGGATGCGGAACACCACCTCGCGATCGCCGCGTTTGAGCGGCCGGATCCGCCATGCCTTGCCGCTCACGGGCGGCGGGATGCTCGCCACGGCCCGAAGCTACTTCTTGGCGACCTTCGAGGCCAACTCGGCGTCGATGATCTGCTTGAAGGACTCGAAGGGCATGGCCCCGACCAGCTTGCGGCCGTTGATGAAGAAGGTGGGCGTGCCGTTGGCGCCCACCGCGTTGCCGGCCGCCATGTCGGCCTGGATGCTGGCCTGCGCCTTGTGCGACGCGACTGAAGCCTTCCACTTGGCCATGTCCAGGCCGATCTCGCGCGCCGCCTGCTCGTAGTAGGCCGGCGAGAGCTCGTTCTGCTTCTCGAACAGCTTGCCGTGCATGGCCCAGAACTTGTCGTTCCCCTGCTCGTGGGCGGCCATCGCCGCCTCGGCTGCCGGCATCGCGTTGGGGTGGAAGGAGAGGGGTTGGTTCTTCCAGACCAGGCGCACTTTCCCCGGGTATTCCTTCATGATTTGCGCCAGGGCCG
>DASRTX010000672.1:0-8644 GCA_035655715.1 Myxococcales bacterium
GACAAGGCGGCGCGCTTCATCACGCTCTGCGACGCGTTCGGCATCCCCATCCTCTACCTCCCCGACGTGCCGGGGTTCATGATCGGGACCAAGGTCGAGCGGGAGGGCATCATCCGCCACGGCGCCAAGATGATCATGGCGGTGAGCGAGGCCACCGTGCCCGAGCTCTGCGTGATCGTGCGCAAGGCGTACGGCGCGGGCCTCTATGCCTTCGGCGGTCCGGCCTTCGAGCCCGACTCCACGCTGGCCTTGCCGCAGGCGATGATCGCGGTGATGGGTCCGGAGGCCGCCGTCAACGCGGTCTACTTCAACAAGATCCAGGAGAAGCCGGAGGCGGAGCGCGCCGCCTACGTGCAGCAGCTGCGCGACGAGTACCGCGCGGACATCGACATCTACAAGCTCGCCGCCGAGCAGGTGGTCGACTCCATCGTGCCGGGCGATCGGCTGCGGGCCGAGATCGCGCGGCGCTTCGAGGCGGCCGCGCAGCGGGACCGGCCCGTCACGCCCAAGCGCCGGAGCGTGACGCCGGTTTGACGCGGCAGCGCGCGAGATCCTCCGCCGCAGCCGGCTTCGCATGGCTGGCCGTGCTGCTCCTCGGTCCAGTCCTGATCGGGCGGTTCTTCGAGGTCCACGACTGGGAATGGGGCCGGCAGCGGTGCGCGCTGCTGGCGGCCGCGGCGGTGCTGGTGCTGGTCGCGCGTCCTTCCGCTTCCGCGTTCCTCCGCTCGAGGGCCGCTGCTGCCGTGCTCTGGGCCGCCGCACTCGTCGCCCTGGGGCTCGACGCGCGCAGCGGGCTGCAAAGCGTTTCCCTGGCTGCGTCGACCGGGGAGATCCGGCTCGATCAGGGCCAGAACACGCTGCGCGCTGCGCGCCTTTTGCTGCGCGGCGAGGATCCGTACGCGCAGGGTCAGCTGCTCGATCTCGAGGCGTGGTTCACGCGCGCCCCCCAGCGCGCGCAGGCGGGCCTGGTGACGCTCCACCCCCGATTCGCGCACGGCCTGGCCGGGCGCTGGTGGTCGTCCCTCGATCCCTCGGCCAGGGCCGCGTTGGTTCCTCCCGCTCCCGCCGGAAACGCCGCGGCGGCGCGGGAGCGCTCGTTGTACGGCTACAAGTACGGACCGCTGCTGCCGCTGCTGACGGCGCCGGCGCAGGCGCTGGCGGGCGCCGCGGCCGTTCCCGCGCTGCAGTTGTTCTGGTGGGCCGCTTTGCTCGTCCTGCTGGCGTTGTGCCTGCGCGCCGGCGCCGCGGACCCGGCTGTGGTGGCGTTGGTGCTGCTGTGCCTGTCGCTGGAGCCCAACCTCGCCCGCAACGCGCTCTACTACAGCGCCTCGGACATCTGGGCGCTGGCGCTGATGGCCGGGGCGCTGCTCGCCTTCCTGCACCGCCGCCCAGTCGCGTTGGGACTCTGCGTCGCAGCGGCGGTGTCCTGCAAGCTGCTGCCGTCGCTTCTTCTCCTGCCCATGCTCTTCGTGCAGGAGCGGCGCGGCAGGCTCACGGCGCCGCTGGTGGCCTGCGCCGGGGTTGTCGCGCTGTTCGGGCCGTTCGTCGCCGCCGATCCAGCGGGATTCTGGGCCAACGTGGTGATCTGGCCCTCGGCAATGCAGCCCGACAACACGCACTGGAGCTTCTACGCCTCGGCCGCCGTCCGAAGCGCGGTGCGCGCGTTCTGCGGCCTCGCCATCGCCGCCGGCGCCGTCGCGCTGGTCGCGAGACAGAGGCGCATGCCGGCGGGCTGGTTCCGCTATCTCGCCGCCAGCAGCGCGGCGCTGGTGCTCGGTGGCGTGGCCTTCCACAACAACTACGTGCCTTGGTTCACGGTCTGGGCCCTGGGCTCGGCGAGCGCCATCGCCCAGGCGCCGGCGGCCAGCGGGAACAGGTAGTAGTTCGCGAAGGCCTGCTTCGCCGTGGCGAAGAACGCGCAATACCCGAGCGCGGCGGCGGCGGCGAACCCCGCCGGCGTCCGCGGCGACCAGAGCGCCGCGGCGGCGACCACGAGGCCGAGCAGCGCGAAGCAGGACCAGGCGGGCAGCGGCCACCCGGCAAGCCGCGCCAGCGGCAACCAACTCAGGGAATCGAGGCGGAGCGGCTGCCGGATCTGGAAGAGCACCAGGTCGTTGACGAACCCGCGCGGGTTCCAGGCGAAAAAGGGAAGCGTCACCAGCGCCGCCACGGCCAGCGCGCGAAAGAGGAGATTGGCCGCAGCGCGCGCGCTCCGCCCGTTCTCGGGCAGCAGCAGCGCCACAAGCGGCGCGAGCGCGAGGGTGTACTGCTTGATGGCGAAGAGCCCGCCCAGCGCCAGCGGCAGCCAGCGCGGCGCGCGCACGGCGCAGAAGAGGGTGGCCGAAAGCAGCAGCACGACCAGTGGCTCCGTCCAGGATCCCTCCACGAAGTAGAAGATCATAGGGGTCGTGAGGAAGAGGACGCCGGCGGCCAGGGCGGAGCGCGTGCGGGTGGCGCACATCATCAGCGCGGCAGAGATGGGCAGCGCCGCGGCCTGGCCGTAGCGATAGTCCCCGGCGATCAGGTGCGCCGGCAGGGAGAGGAGAAGCTGCAGCGGCGGATAGGGGAAGCCCACGTTCACGCGCTTGCCGCCGTCGGTGAGCACCTCCGGCGCGTAGAAGGAAAAACGCCCTGCGTAGATGTTGGCGCGCTGCTGCCCGTAGGGGCTGCGGCCGGCGAGCAGATCGCGGAACGATTCCACGTGGAAGAAGTGGACGTCCATCCAGGGATCGGGCGTCGCGTACACCACGTAGAGGAACGAAGCGCCCAGCGCGCCGCAGATCAGCGGCGGCGCTAGACGCGAGAGCCGCGACCCTCCGGCCAAGGCTCCCACCGCGACGACGGCGGCCGCGATGGCGGCCAGGCTGACCACGCCCAGCACATGGGCCGCAGGGCGCGTCCTCCACGCGGGGAGGTTGCTGACGATCTGCGAGGCCTGCACCACCAGGGCGGCCACCGCCAGCGCAATGGGCGCGGCGCTCCAGCTCTCGTCGAGGATGGGCTGCCGGCGAAGCAGCGCGGCAGCGGCGGCCGCGCACAGCGCGAGGGCGAGCCAGGCATAGGTGGCAGGCCCGGGTTGCGAGCCGGGGGGCGCGCGCAGCGCCTGCCCGAGCGCGACCACGAACGCCACGAGGAAAAGCGACCGCACCGCCGTAACATGGCCCGGGAGTCCGCGTGGGCCAAGAAAGCGGCGGCGGCTTTGCGGTATAGGATTGCAATCCCGGGGGAGAAGCGCGGATGTCGAAGCTCAACGGTCATTCCGCGCCGACCTTCGGCCGTTACCGCGATGCGGTCATCCTGGGCCGGGGCGGCATGGGGTCGGTCTATCGCGCCGTCGACCCCTCGCTGGACCGCTACGTTGCCATCAAGGTGCTGACGCAGCGCGCGCCCAGGTACGTGGAGCGCTTCCGCCGCGAGGCGCAGGTGCTGGCGAAGATCGCCCATCCCTCCATCATCCGGATCTACGAGATCGTCGGCACCGACGACGACGCCGGCGATCCCTACATCGTCATGGAGTACTTCGACGGCCAACCGCTGGACCATGCGGTCGAGCAAGGGCCGCTGTCGTGCGCGCAGGTGACGTCCATCGTGCGGCAGGCCGCGGCGGGGCTGCGCAAGGCGCACGAGAACAACGTCATCCACCGCGACGTGAAGCCCGCCAACCTCATGCTCTCCGAGAGCGGGGTGGTGAAGATCCTCGACTTCGGCATCGCCAAGCTCCGCGACGCAAAGGTGGATCTGACCGGGAGCCTGGTGCTGGGCACGCCCTACTACATGAGCCCTGAGCAGGCGATGGGGCTGCCCATCGACGCGCGCAGCGACATCTACTCGCTGGGGCTCACGGCCTTCCACCTGATCACGGGCCGCAAGCCCTTCGAGGCGAAGAGCAAGGTGGACGTGATGCTGATGCAGGTGAAGGCTCCGTTGCCGGAGATCCAGAAGCTCGCGCGCTGCGACGAGCGGGTCGCGCGCATCGTGGAGAAGATGTGCGCCAAGAAGCCGGCAGACCGCTACCGGGACTGCGGCGAGCTGATCGCGGCCCTCGACGCGTTGCCCCATCCGAACGCGCAGCCGCCGGGCGCGCGCAGCAATGGAAAGCCCCTCGCCACACCGTCCGCCCCGGAGCGCGCCAGCGCACGAGGTCCAGGGCGGCGGATGTGGATTGGAGTCGCGGCCGGAGCCGCGGCTGCCGTGGCGCTGCTGGTGTCGCTGGGGCTCGCGCTCGTGGGGGGAGGGGGCGGGGCGCCGACGGGCCGCGTTCCGACGGCGGGCTGGGTGCCGGGCGCCGGGCTGCGCAAGGTGCAGGCCAGGGGTGGCTATGGCAACTGCGTCTTCTCCCCCGCCGCCGTGGCCCGGGGAGTCGAGGACGCCTCGTCGCTGCGCGCGATCTTCACCGCGGGCCAGCCCATCCATGGCCGCTGCTTCTTCGCGCGGTCGCTGGGAAGCGGGCGGCGCGGCGAGCTGTGGCAGGAGCTGTGGGTGGACGGCGTCAAACGAGGACAGGTCAGCTACGACGGCGTCCTGCCGCCCGGCGAAGACCAGCTCGCTATCAGCGTCAGCGGTCCCCACGCTGCGCGAATCCGCGAGCTGTCGGCTGGGAAGCACACGCTCGACATCTGGATTTACCGGCAGCCGGACGGCACCGATCATCGCATCCCGCTGGCCGCGGGTGAGCTGGTGGTGCGCAAGTAGCCCGATCTGCTAAGACGCTCGCGCCTGCAAGGAGCTTTCTTGGACTTCGAGCTGAACGAAAGCCAGCGCAAGCTGGTGCAGATGGTCCGCGACTTCTGCGTGCGCGAGGTGAAGCCGCACGCCCAGGAGTGGGACCGCGACGAGCGCTTTCCCCGCGAGGTGGTGTCGCAGCTCGGCGAGCTGGGCCTTCTCGGCATGACCGTCCCGGAGGAGCTGGGCGGGTCGGCGCTGGACACGCTCTCGGTGGCGGCGGTGGTGGAGGAGATCGCCCGCTGGGACGGGTCGCTGGCGCTCACGGTGGCATCGCACAACGGTCTCGGCACTTCCCACTTGCTGCGCTTCGGCAGCGAGGAGTTGCGGCAGCGCTTCATCCCCGAGATCGCCTCGGGCAGGAAGCTGGCCGCGTGGGGCCTGACCGAGCCGGGCAGTGGCTCCGACGCCGCCGGAATGCGCAGCAGCGCCGTGCGCAAGGACAAGGGCTGGGTGCTCAACGGCACCAAGATGTTCATCACCCAGGGCAGCGTGGGCGACGTCTTCGTGGTGCTGGCGCTGACCGACCCGGGCAAGCGGCAGAAGGGCGTCACCGCCTTCCTGCTGGAGAAGGACCTCAAGGGCTTCTCCCAGCGGCCGCTGCACGGCAAGCTCGGCATGCGCTCCTCCGATACCGCGGAGCTGGTGATGGAGGACTGCTACGTCGAGGACTGGCGGCGCATCGGGGAAGTGGGCGGCGGCTTCATCGATACCCTCAAGATCCTCGACAAGGGCCGCATCACCATCGGTGCCCTGAGCGTGGGGTTGGGACGCGGCGCGCTGGAGGAGAGCGTCGAATACGCGCGCGAGCGCAAGGCGTTCGGCAAGTCCATCTCCGACTTCCAGGCGCTGCGCTTCATGATGGCCGACATGGCCACCGAGCTGGACGCGGCCAGGCTCCTGGTCTGGCGCGCGGCGCGGCTCTGCGACGAGCAGCGGCCCTACACCTCGGAGGCGGCGATGGCCAAGCTCTTCGCCAGCGAGGCCGCCTGCCGCGCGGCGGCCTGCGGCGTGCAGATCCACGGCGGTTACGGCTTCACCCGCGAGTACCTGGTCGAGCGCATCTACCGCGACGTCAAGCTCTGCACCATCGGCGAGGGCACGAGCGAGATCCAGCGGCTGGTGATCGCTCGCGAGCTGCTCAAGGCATGAGCGCGCTGACGGACCGCGTCCTGGCCGGCGACGTGCGTGCGGCGGCGCGGCTGATGCGGCTGATCGACGACGCGCAGCCGGAGGCCGAGGCGGCGTTGCGGGAGCTGTGGCCGAAGACAGGGCGCGCGCAGATCGTCGGCATCACCGGCAACCCCGGCGCGGGCAAGAGCACGCTGGTGGATCGGCTGGTGGCCCACCTGCGCGCGCAGGGCAAGTCGGTGGGCGTGCTGGCGGTGGATCCCACCAGCCCCTTCACCGGCGGCGCCATCCTGGGCGACCGCATCCGCATGCAGGACCACGCGCTCGATCCGGGCGTGTTCATCCGCTCGCTGGCCACGCGCGGTCAGCTGGGCGGCCTCTCCCGCGCCACCTCGGACTGCGCCCGCGTGCTCGACGCCATGGGCAAGGACGTGGTGCTGATCGAGACGGTGGGCGTGGGGCAGGACGAGGTGGAGATCTGCCGGCTCGCGCACACCACCGTGGTGGTGGTGGTGCCGGGCCTGGGCGACGACATCCAGGCCATCAAGGCCGGCATCCTGGAGGTGGCCGATCTCTTCGCGGTCAACAAGAGCGACCGCGAAGGCGCCGACCGCACCGTGCGCGACCTGCGCTCGATGCTGGAGCTGAACCACGTCACCGGGAAGGACGCGGCCCACGAGATCGCCATCGTCAAGTGCGTGGCCTCGCGCGACGAGGGGGTGGTGGACGTGTGGAGCGCCATCGAGGCGCACTACCAGTGGTTGCGCGGCGGGGCCGGCTTGCTGGAGCGCGAGACGCAGCGTGCCAGGCACGAGCTGGTGGAGGTGCTGCGCGAGCGACTCTTGCGCGTGGCGCTGCAGAAGCTTGCCGGCGACGGCGCGCGCCTCGACGATCTTGCTCTGCGCATCGCCCGCCGCGAGACCGATCCGTACAGCATCGCCGACGAGGCCGCGAGGTTGTAGCGGTGAACGACTCCGATCGCATCGCGCTGCTCAGCTCGCGGCTCGGATTGCCGCAGGGAGCGCTGTCGCCGGATCTGGCGCTGGAGGCGCTGCGCCACGGCAGCTACGTCCACGAGCGCTCGCTCGCGCCCGGCCACGAGCTGTTGCGCTCCAACGAGCGGCTCGAGTTCCTGGGCGACGCGGTGTTGGGCTTCCTCACCGCGCGCCGCATGTACGAGCGCTTCCCCGACGCGCCCGAAGGCGAGCTGACCCGGCTGCGGGCGGCGCTGGTGCGGGAGGAGTCGCTGGCGGTGGCGGCGCGGCAGCTGGGCCTGGGGGAGCTCTTGCTGCTCGGGCGGGGCGAGCAGCGCAGCGGAGGGCGCGAGAACGCCGCCCGTCTGGCCGATGCGCTGGAGGCGGTCCTCGGGGCGGTGCTGCTCTCGTGCGGAATGGACCAGGCCGAGCAGGTGCTGGAGCGGCTGCTCGCGCCCATCTTCGACACCGGCGTGCTGGCCCGCGACCCGAAGACGGAGCTGCAACAGCTCTTCCAGAGCCGGCGGCGCACTCCGCAGTACCGGGTGACGGCGGTGAGCGGACCGGATCACGCCCGCTCCTACGACGTCGAGGTCCGGCTCGACGACACGCCGCTGGGCCGGGGCACCGGGCGCAGCAAGAAGGAGGCGGAGCAGGCTGCGGCCCGGGTTGCGCTGGAGGTCCCCGAGATCCTCGAGCGCGCGCTGATCGACGAACCGGTGACGTTGGCCGAGCCCGACCCGGCCTGGCCGGCGCTGGCGGCGGAGGAGATTGCGCGGCTGCGCGGGGCGCTGGGTGAGGCGCGCATCGAGCATGTGGGCAGCACGGCTGTCCCGGGCCTCTTGGCGAGGCCGGTCGTCGATCTCCTGCTGGGCGCGACCGCGCTGTCGCCGGCGATGCGCATTCCCGAGTACGAGGCATGTGGGGAGGCCGGGGTCCCTGGCCGGCTCTACTTCCGCAAGCGGGCGCCCGCGGCCTTCAATCTCTACGTCGTGGAGGAGGGCGGCGCTCTCTGGCTCGAGGCGCTGGCGCTGCGCGACTATCTCCGCGCGCATCCCGACGAAGCGGCTCGCTACGCGGCCCGCAAGCGTGAAGCCATCGCCTCCGGCGCCAACACCCTCCTCCGCTACTCCGACGAAAAATCCCCCCTCCTCATCGACCTCCTCTCCCGCGCCCGCCCCTGGTCCACCGGGTGAAGTGCTTGGCGGTCGATGGGAAGATTGCTCCCGTACATCCGCGTAGACGTTACGGGCGGGGTGGTCTATTTTGCGCGCCCCGATGAGACGGATTGCGCTGCTCGCGCTCGCGCTACTTTCCTGCAAGACAAAGGACGTCAATCCCATGGCCAACATCCCCCAGGGTCCCGGCGATCTGTACGCGGTCTTCCAGACCAGCCGCGGCAACATCGTGGTCAAGCTGCTGGAGAAGGAGGCGCCCAAGACGGTGGCCAACTTCGTGGGGCTGGCCACCGGCGCGCAGGAATGGGTGGACCCGCGCACCGGCCAGAAGAGCAAGGCAAAGCTCTACGACGGCACCAGCTTCCACCGCGTCATCCCGCAGTTCATGATCCAGGGCGGCGACCCGCTGGGCACCGGCACCGGCGGCCCCGGCTACAAGTTCGAGGACGAGTTCCAGAGCAACCGCAAGTTCGACCGCCCAGGCCTGCTCGCCATGGCCAACGCCGGACCCAACACCAACGGCTCGCAGTTCTTCATCACCGAGGTGCCCACGCCGCACCTCAACAACCGTCGCACCATCTTCGGCGAGGTGGTGAAGGGCATGGATCTGGTGCCGCAAATCGCCCGCGGCGGGAACGC
>DASRTX010000673.1:0-3429 GCA_035655715.1 Myxococcales bacterium
TGGTCCGGCGGAGAGTACGCATGGCCCTGGTGGGCGGCGCGCGCGGCATAGATGTCGAGCAGCTCGGCCGCCATCTTGAGCAGCTCCTCCTTCACGCGTGCCTTGCGCTTCTGGAAGGTCTGGCTCTTGAGCGAGTCGAGCTTGACCTTCTCCGGATCTCCGCCGGCGTACTTCTGGATCTGCCGCAGGCGCCCGACCGGGAGGTAGAGCTTGTCCTTGCCGGCGAACTGCAGAAGGATGAAGTCGGCCGCGAAGCCGCGCACGTTCAGGCGCGTGAGGCCGTCGTAGCGGGCGATGCCGTGGTCGACGTGCACCACCAGATCGCCTTCCTTGAGGTCGCGGAAGTCGGCGCCGTCGGATCCGAAAGTCTTCGGCCGCTTCGCCGCCTTCCGCGCCTGTGCGCGGGGCCCGAAGATGTCCTCGTCGGAGAAGACGGCGATGCGGTTGTGCGGATCGAGGAAGCCCGCGCTGATCTCGCCAACCACCAGATGCGCGTGGACGTTGGCCGAGAAGGTGGCCTCGGCCAGCGGCACGATCCGAGCCATGAGGTTGCGATCGAGCAGCAGCCGCCGCGCGCGCTCCGCCTGCGCCGACGAATGGCAGGCGACGATGGCCGCGGTGCCGCGCTCGCGCAGCGCCTCCAGCCTGCGCACAAGCGGCTGGAGCGCGCCGTCCTCGCCGTGGTGGCTCTGGATCTCCGCGCGCAGCGTGGCGGTGGGCTGCAGGTCGAAGTCGATCTCGGCGGTGCCGACAGCCGCCTCCGGGCCGCCGAGCGTCAGGCCGGAAAGCTCCAGCACCTGGGCCTGCTCCAGCAGCGGGCGCACGTCGCGCTCGTGCAGGTAGTGCTGGTCTGGCGGCAATGCCAGCTCGCCCTTCCTGCGCGTCTCGGTGAACGCCTCCTCCAGCCCGCTCCAGAGGTCGCCCCACTGCCGCTCCAACTCGAGCGGATCTTCGAGCACCCAGATGGCGTCCTTGGGCAGGTACTCGGTCACGGGCGACAGCCCGCCCGGGTAGAAGCCGGGGAGGATCGCCGTCAGCCCCGCGGCAAACAGCTCGTCGTCCTGCGACAAGGTCGACAGATCATCGATCAGCTCGCGCAGTTGTCTTGACGGGGTCTCTACGGCGTCGGCCGCGGCGCGGACGGTGGCGATGGCGGCACGGCGCCCCTGGTCGTCGAGCACGATCTCGCGGGCCGGACAGAGCGAGATCTCGCGGAGATCGCGGGAGGTGCGCTGCGTCTGCGGATCGAAGGCGCGGATCTTCTCCACCAGGTCGCCGAAGAACTCCAGCCGCGCCGGCTGCGCCTCGAGCGGCGACCAGACGTCGAAGACGCCGCCGCGGACGGCGAAGGTTCCGGGGTCCTCGACCAACGGGACCTTGGCGTACCCGGCGGCGACGAGCTTGCGGGCCAGCTCGTCGCGGTCCTGCTCCATCTCGACCGAGATCTGCAGGCTGCGGACGTCGAGCGCGCTGCGCGGCAGCACCCTGCGCCCCAGCGAGCGCACCGAGCAGACCACCACCGGGAGGGCCTCGCCCAGGTGCAGCCGGAACAGCGAGGCCAGCCGCTGCTGCGCGACGAAGCGGTCGGGGGTGAGCCCTTCGTAGGGCAGCATCTCGTCCGCCGGCAGCCGCACCACGGCGCGATCGTTGCCGAGGAAGAAGCGGAGATCCTTCTCCAGCGCGTCGGCGGCGTCCTCGTCGGGCTCCACGCAGACGAGCGGCCGCTTCTGCTCCTGGGCGAGCTGCGCGAGCGCATACCCGCGGGCGGCGCCGAACAGCCCGCGGGCGCGGGCCTTCCGGGCGCCGTCGCGGAAAGCGGCCAGCAGCTCGGCCAGCGCGGTGGAGCTGCCTTTGAAAGGAGGCGCGAACTGGGTTGCGGTCGTTTCCAAAGCACACGACCGCCTCCGCGCGATGGGCGCGCGGGGCGGGGCGAATGGTTTAAGGCCGGAAAAGCTGCAGATCAACCGCCAAGCGCGCCGAGCACGCCAGGAACGGACTACTTCAGGTGGTCGAAGCCGACCTTGCGGGGGAGGGGGCGGGGTTGGCCGAGCTCGGTCAGGGTGATGCCCGAGCCGCGGATGACGCGGCCGACCGCGATGCAGCGAACCTGCTTGCGGAGCGCGGCGAGCTTGCGGCGGGGGACGGAGAGCAGCAAGGCGTAGTCCTCGCCGCCGCTCAAGGCCAGCTCCATTCCGTCGGGCAGCGCGCGGGCGGCGGAGCCCAGCGGAAGAGAGCTGCACTCGACGACGGCCCCCACGCCGCTCTCGTCGCAGAGATGGCGCAGATCCTGGAGGAAGCCGTCGCTGACGTCGATGGCGGCGGAGGCGAAGCCGGCGGCAATCCGGCCCTCCCGCACCAGCGGGCGGGGCCGTCGCTGTGCCCGGACCGCTGCCGCGTGCGGGTAGGGCCGCAGTCCGGCCGCCGCATCGCCCAGCCGGCCGATCAGCACCAGCGCATCTCCGGGCCGCGCCTTGCTGCGGGAGAGCGGCCGCACAGCCTCGCCCATCGCGGTGATGGTGATGCTCCATTGCGCTGCCGAGGTGACGTTGCCGCCCACCAGCGCGCACCCGGAGCTCCGCGAAAGCGGTGCCATGCCCCGTGCGATGCGACGCGCCAGCAGATCGGCGCGCTGCTTGCGCGGCACGCCCAAAGCGCAGAGGAACCAGCGCGGCGTGGCACCGGCGGCCGCGAGATCGGAGAGGTTCACTGCCAGCGCTTTCCAACCCACGTCCTCGGGCGCGAAGCGGCGCAGGTCGAAGTGCACGCCTTCCACCACCGCGTCGGTGGTGACCACGAGGCGCTTGCCCCTCGACGGCTGCACCGCCGCGCAGTCGCTCCCGGGCCCGACCACCACGCCCTTCCCGGCCCCGAAGGGCGAGAGGAACGCGTCGATCAGGTCGAACTCGGAGCTCAATTCCGCGGCATCTCGAGGCCGCTGCCGGGCGGCTCGATGGGCAGGATCAGCGTGAAGGTGGCGCCCTTGCCCAGCTCGCTGCGCACCGAGACCTCGCCGCCGTGCGCCTCGACGTAGCTCTTGACGATGGAGAGGCCCAGGCCCGCGCCGCCGTACTCCCGCGAAGCCGAGGAGTCGGCCTGGAAGAACGTCTCGAAGACCTTGTGCTGCAGCTCCTCGGGGATGCCGATGCCGTTGTCGGTGACCGAGATCTGGAAGAAGCCGGAGCTGCCAAAGGGCCCTGCCGCCACCGGCGGCCGTTCGGCGGGGCCCGCCTGCACGAAGATCTGCCCGCCGGCCGGCGTGAACTTGACCGAGTTGGAGAGCAAGTTGACCACGCACTGCCGCACCTTGTCGCCGTCGACGATGACGTTGCGGATGGAGGGCGACAGCTCGCTCTTGAGCTGGAGGTTCTTCTTGAAGCTCTGCGGCAGCACGCTCTCCATGGCGCTCTGCACGATGTCGTCCAGGCTGGC
>DASRTX010000674.1:0-14198 GCA_035655715.1 Myxococcales bacterium
TGTTGATCTCGTGGGCGACGCCGGCGCCCAGCGATCCGATGGCCGCGAGCCTGCGCGCGCGGAGGATCTGGTCCTGGGCCGCCTTCAGCTCACCGGACTTCTGATCGACGCGGCGCTGCAGATCCGCGTTCCAGGCGCGGATCTCCTCGTCGCGGCGCCGGATCTCCGTCGCCATGTGCCCGAAGGCCTGCGCGAACTCGCCCAGCTCGTCGCGGCCGAACGCGCCGATCGGCTCGCCGTAGCGGCCTTCCTGGAGTGCGCGCGCCGACTGCTTGAGCCGCTCGATGGGGACGGTCAGGCTGCGCGAGACCAGGATCCCCAGCGCTCCGGTCAGGAACAGCGCCACCCCTGCCCAGAAGAGCGTGTAGCGCCGCACGCGGAGCGCGGGCCCCAGCGCCGCTGAGGAAGGCTGGGCCAGCACCGCCGTCCAGCCGAGCCCGCCCAGCGGCGCGGCCGACGCGATCCACGCTTCGCCTCCAGGCCCCGGGAGCGCCCGGGACAGCGGCACGTGGCCGCCGGACACCGCGGTCAGGAGCGAAGCGAACTGCGCGGGCGCTTCGGCCGGCCCCGCGTTGGCAAGAAGGCCGCCCTCCTCGGTGGCGAGAAAAGCGATGGCGGGCGGGCGCGCCAGCTCGCGCATCGAAGCCTGCAATTCCTGGAGCGAGAACTGGGCGGCCACCACCCGTGGGGGGCTCGACGAGACGCGCACCGCCACCGCCACGTGCGCGGCGCCGGACGAGGAGGCGTAGGGCGCGCCAAGCGCGGTGCCCGCCTGCAGCGCCAGCTCCACCGGGACGTTGGCGAGGAACAGCGGCAGGTCCGGCGGGGCGAGCGCCGGCAGCGCCACGCCAGGCCGGGCGTCGGCCACCAACGGCGCCGCCAGCCCGCCGCGCGCGTCGAGCAGCGCCAGGGCATCGATGAACTGCAGCTGTCCGTAAGGGATGTGCAGCGCCGCCGCGACCTCGGTGGACGTGAGCTGGTCGAAGGGCAAGATGGAGATGGAGAGCCGCAGCCCCTCCACTCCGCGAGCCACCCAGCGCTCCGCGCCGCGCGCCGCTTCCTGCGCCAGCCCTTCCTGCGCCACCGTGGCGCTGCGCTCCAGCTCGTCGCGGTTGACGGTAAAGCTGAGGAATCCCAGCAGCGCGAGTGGGAGGAGCCCCACCACCGTCAGCACCGCGAAGATTTTCGAGCGAAAGCGCATTTTCTCGAGGTCTCCGATTCAACGCAGTGCGAGGAGGTATCCGAACGACAGGCCGATTCCACCGAGGTTGCCGACCACGTCGCCCCGACCCGGCGCGTGCGAGAGCTGCAGCTCGGCGACGGCCCTGCCATTTCCCAAGCGCAGCGAGGCGCCGGCGATGGCCGTGAGCAGCGGGCCCCATTGCGCGGTGGGCTGGCTCATGCCGGCAAAGGTCCCGCCGTCGATCGCCAGCGTTCCGAAGCTGCGCAGGGCGCCAACCAGCACCGCCGCGTGCGCGGAGAACCGCCGCGGGAGCGGGAGGACGCCGCGGACGCCGGCGGCGAGAGAGAAGCCGCGCAGATCTCCGCGCTGCGATACGTCTCCGGCCATCTCCCGCGCGCCGGCGAATTGCAGCAGTGCGGCGCGTGCCAGGATCTCCACGGCGCGCACGCCCGGATGCGCCGCCACCTCCGCCTGCAGGGTGGCGGCGTTGGCATGCGCCAGGTTGGATTGCCCGCCCAGCAGCACGCCGACGGCGACGCCATCGGTCCGCTCCTCGCCGGCGGGCGGCTGCAGGACCTCGATCGCGACCGTTGCGGGGTCCGGGAGCAACGTTATTTGCAGGGACCCCTCCACGCCGAGCGATCGCGCGCCGACGCGGATCTCCTTCCGTCCCAGCAGCCCGTCGGACACACGCAGCACCGCCAGCATGCCGTCCTGCCGCAGCTCGCCGCCGTCGCTGGTGAAGAGGACCAGCTCCTCGGGCACCGGGTTGTCGCGCCCATCGAGCAGCTCGGCGGCGATGCGCACCTCGCCTGCGCCGGTGAGGGCCGCAGGAGTGGCGGTAAGGCGGATGCGGGCCAAAGGCCCGGAGAGCACCGAGATGACGGCGCTCTCGCCCCGGAGCTCGCCCACCGGCATGGCGCGCACCGTGGCGGTGCCGCCTGCGGCGGAGGGAGCGCGGAAGGTGGCGCGGAAGAGGCCTGGACCGCGCTGCTGCAGGGCGCTGAGCTCGCCGCGATCGGCGGTGACGACCAGGTCGGCCGCAGCTGCGGGAGTCCCGTCAGGCGCGACGGCGAAGATCTCGATCGGGAGCGGCTCCGGGTCGGCCCAGCTCGCCTGATCGCGCAGCGCGATCAGGCGCAGGCGTTGGAAGGGAGGCGGCTGCAGGTCGGAAGAAGTCTCGTTGACGTTGCCGAAGGGATCGCGAACCCGCACGGTGGCCTTGCGCGCGCCCGGTGGGATGCGCACCGCGATGCGAGCCTTGCCGGCCGCGTTGGTGAGCACCGGGCCGAACACCGCGCCTCCGATGGCCACCTCCACGCGAGACCGCGGCTTGGTCTGCACCGGCAGCGTTGCCTTGGCCACCAGCGGCAGCGCCAGCCACGCGAGCTCGCTCCCGCCGCCCGCGCGAACGGTGGCGAGCAGCAACGCCACTTGCGGGAAGGCCTGCGCCGGGGGAACGTACGCCGCGGAAAAGAGCCCGGCAGACTCGCGCTTCACCTCGACGACGCTGCCGGTGCTGCTCCACAACTCGATGCGCGCGTCGGCGGGCGCGTCCGGCGCGGAGATGCGCAGGCGCACCCGCCCGGTCTCGCCGAGGACGGCGCGCGGTGGCTCCGCCTGCAGAGCGGCGGCAAAGGCGAGCAGCAGGATCGCGCCCATGCGCGCACGGTAAGCCACTGCCCCCGGGTGGGTGCGACGTCGCCATGCAAAATTCTGTGGCCCGCGACCAGGCGATGTCACGCGTACAGCGTGGAGGTGGGGAAAGCTGGCGAGTGCGCGCCTATTCACTCTGCACCCCGGCCCCATAGGGTGGCAGCGTGCGGGCCGGTGCCTTTATTTTTCTGTTCTCACTGAGCGCTGCCGCGGCTCCGTTCACCTGGACGGGCGCCGCGGGCGGCGGCCTTTGGGAGGACGCGGGCAACTGGTTGCCCGCAGCGCCGCCCGACGACGGAACCGCGGACGTGATCTTCGCCGCCGGGGGAGTGGTCGCGCTCGACGGCGTGCGCGTGCTCTCCTCGATCTCGGTGTCCACGGCCGCGGACGTGACGCTGCAGCCCGGCTCGCAGCCGCAGAGCCTCTTGGTGCTGCGCGCCGGCACGGTCTTCCGCGGCACGCGCGGGAGGCTGATCGCGCAGGTGCCGATCTCGAGCCAGGTGCCGGTCTCTTTCGCAGGCTTCGAGCCGCAGATCCTTTTGGCGGGTGCGACCGTGTTCGATCTCTCCAACGCAAGCTGGGCCGGTGCGACCAGTGTTTCGCAGGCCATCCTCAGGGCAAGCGGCGACGTCGTCCCGGCCGCCTCCGCGCTGGCGCTGGGAACGGGATCGCTGCTCGACCTGAGGGGCCGCACGGTGTCGATCGGATCGCTGTCCGGCAGCGGATCGGTGATCAACACCAGCGCCGCCAAGGCGACCTTGTTCGTGGGCGCCGACGGAAGCGACACGACGTTCTCCGGATCCCTGGGCGGGGCGCTCACCGATCAGTTCACCAACGGCTTCGTCGATCTGGTGAAGGTCGGCCCGGGCACGCTGACTGCCAGCGGCCAGCTGAGGCTCGGGGGGGCATCGTTCGGGCTCATCGGCGTCCTCGACGGCACGCTGGTGATCACCGGCGCCGTGAGCGGGGCAAATCCAGTGGTGGTGATCGACGCTTCTTCGTCGCGGCACGGGACGCTCGCCGGAACCGGTACCGTCGGCTTGCTGTGGACCGCCAACAGCTCGGTGCCGGGCGCCACGGTCCGGCCCGGCCTGCCGGCCAGCAAGGGCATCCTGCACGCCGGCGACTGCGATCTGCGGCACGGCACGCTGGCCCTGCGCCTTTCCGCCTACGGCACGCCGGGAACCGACTTCGACCAGCTCGATTGCAGCGGGGGATCCCTCTCCTTCGACGGGGACAGCGACGTGGTGATCGATCTGGGCGGGATCGCCGCTACCGGAGGTCCGGTTCCCATCGCCCTCTACTCCGCGGGCAACGGGCCGACGGCCGCCCTTCAGGCATCGCAAGTCCACTTGATCAACAACCCCGCCGGCCTGGTTCCGACGCTGACCGTCGGCACGCAGTCCCTCACCTTGACGACGAGGGCGGCGGGATCGACCAGCGCGCCGTTGTTCGTGGTCACCCCCGGCCACGGCCTGATCACCTCGGAGCGCGGCCGCACCGCGACCTTCACCGTGGCGCTGGGCAAGGCCCCCACCGGCAACGTGTCGATGCCGGTGGCGAGCAGCAATCCCGGCGAAGGGACCGTCTCGCCCGCGTCGCTCGCCTTCACCACGCAGAACTGGAGCACGCCACAGACGGTGACGGTCACGGGCGTGAACGACTCGTCGCCCGACGGCAACATCCAGTACCAGATCAACCTCGGCCCCTGCACTTCGCCGGACCGCGCCTTCCGCGGTTTCTCCCCGGCGGCGGTGAGCGCGGTCAACCTCGACGACGATCTGATCACCGTATCGCCGGCTTCCGGGCTGGTCTCGCAGCCGTTCGCGCCGGCCCGGTTCACGCTCACCTTCCATGCGCCCGTGAGCGGCAGCCAGGACGTCTTCATCCAGTTCCGTTCCTCGGACCCGGTCAGCGCCTCGCCTTCCCCGGCAATGACCCATCTGGTGGTCAACAACGCCACGCCCCCGCCGCAGACGGTGACGCTGGCGGGAGCGCACCGGCTGCAGCCCGGCTGCGTTCCCTACGTGGTGAGCGCCTTCGCGGTGCTCTCGCAGGACCCCCGGTACAACGGATTCGAGCTGCCGGACGTGAGCGCCTGCAACCAGGGAGATCGCGCACCCACTGCGACAGACGTGTCGTTCGCGATCGACCAGGGGTCCTCCCTGATCATCCCCGCGCCGGGTCTGGGCGCGCTGGCCTTCGATCCCGATGGGGATCCGCTGGTGGCTTCGCTCGCGGGCGGGCCGGCCCATGGATCGGTGAACGTGGCTGCGGACGGCACGCTGACGTACACGCCGGTGCGCGGCTTCAGCGGGACCGATTCCTTCCTCTACTCCGCCGACGACTCGGCGGCCGCGGCGGCCGGCGCGGTGCAGATCGCGGTCAACGACGTGGCACCTGTGGCGGCCGCCGACGCGTTTGCGGTGGATGCGGCCTCGGGTCTCTTGTCCGTGCCCGCGCCCGGCGTCCTCGGCAACGACTCCGATGCCGGCGGGGACGCGCTGGCCGCGCGCCTGGCCAGCGCGCCGCAGCATGGAACGGTCACGCTGAACGCCAGCGGGGCATTTACCTACATGCCCGATCGCGACTTCACCGGGGACGACGCGTTCACCTACGTGGCCGACGATGGAACGCTCTCGTCCGCGCCGGCGCAGGTGACGATCGCGGTGACGGGGGCGGCGCTGGAATCGGCCCGGATGGAGCTGACCGCGGAGGGCGGAGACACGCCGGGCTCGCTGCGCACGCTGCACGCGCGCATCACCAACACCGGCAGCGACCCGCTTCTGGGCGCATCGCTGGTGCTCGGCCCACTGGGCATGGAATTGATCGCCGCTGCCGCGCCGAGCGGCGCGCTGCAGATCGCCGGGTCGTCACTGCCCGTGCCGCCTCTCGCCCCGGGAGAGAGCAGCCAGATCGACATCGAGGCGCGCCTCACCGCGCTTCCCGGGGCCCAGGCGGGCGCCACGGCGGAGCTGCGGAGCGCCTCCGGAGCGCCGCTCGCCTCGCCTCAGCAGAGCTTCGTCGTGGTCTCACGCCTGCGCTTCGACGCCGGCGGATGCGGCTGCCACGGCAGCAATCCCGGCGGAGCGCTGGCGTGGCTGGGTGCGCTGGCGGTGATCTGGCGCCGGCGGCGCAGGTCAGTGCTTCCAGGGCGAATCGACCTGCACCTGCGGCATCGACTGGTCTCGCGTGACCTCGCCCTCGGCGGCCTTGCGGCGGCCGAGCGGATCGATGGTGACCACCGCGATCTTCTGCGCCCCGTCGCGCAGGCGGACGTCGGCGTGGAACTCGCCCGAGGGCGCCACCTCCACCGGCTGGCCCTGCACGTAGACGCGGCTGCCGGCGGCGACGCGGCCCACCAGCGGGATGGAGCTGCGGTTGGTCTTGTCGCCGGGCCAGCGCACGGCGAGGAGCACCTTCTTCAGGGCCGCCGCGGGCTGCTCGAGACCGTGGCCGCTCTCCACGCGCGTCACCTCGCCGGCGTGCACCTGCACGGTCTTTCCGGCGGCAGCCACCTCCACCGAGCCGCTGGTGGCGGCCACCACCGCGGCCTTGCCCTCCGCGGTGACGAGAAAGTGTCCGCCCGAGCTGTCCGCCACGGCGGAGGTGTCGTTGACCTGGAGGGAGACGCGGCCCCTGCCAGGCTCGACGTCGGACTCCACCCTGCCGCGGACGCGGGCGCGCAGCAGGCCCTTGCTGGCGGTGGTCACGCGGATCTCGCTGCGGTCGTGCAGCTTGACGCGCACGCCGTCCACGGAGAGCTCGGCCTCGCCGTCTGCGGGCGTGCGCAGGCCGTCGCTCTCGCCGATGCGCTGGCCGGAGGAGGCGGGGCTCCAGGGTCCGGCGCCGCGCTGCAGCTCCACGGCGCCGCGGCTGCCGATCAGCACGGCGCCGCCCTCGGGCAAAGGAGGCGTCGCCTCTGCCCGCGGCGTCGGGGTGGGCGCCGGTCTCTGTTTGTCGCACCGGCACGCAGGACCAAAGACGGCGAGGGCGACCGAAAGTGCTGCGGCGAGCCGCATGCCCTTCCATATAGGGGAGTCGGAGGGTTTCTCGCAATCATGTCCTGGTGCAAGCCGTGAGGCTCGCCGTCAAGCTGTCGCTGCTCCTCGCCTGCGCGGTCACCGTACCCCTGGTGCTGGTGCTCGCCGTGCTGCTGCCCCGCGGGAGCGCCGCGCTGCAGTCGCAGCTCCAGCAGCTCTTCGCGCAGGACGCGCGCGCGCTGGCGCTCGAGTGCCAGAAGACGGTGCTCGACGACCTGGAAGCGCTCTCCCTGGCAGCGCGCACGCTGCGGCTGCCCGAGCTGGACGACGAGACGCGCCAGCAGGCGCTGCTCCTGCTCTACAAGGAGACGCGCGGCGCGGACGTGATGGGCCTCTTCGACGAGAAGGGCGCCGCGGTGGTGCCGGCCGTGCACTTCGCCAATCTGGGAACCGAGGCGGCGGAGCACGAGACGGTGAGCGAGCCGGGGATGGTGGCCTACTCGCACCACGTTCCCCTGGACGCGGCGCTGGAGACCGGGCTTGCCATCGGGCCGGTGTACGCGCTTCCCGACGAGAGCGGGACGGTGGTGCCCCGCGTGGTGCTGGCAGCGCGTGTCCCCGACCGGCGCTGGGTGCTGGCGATGGAGCTGTCCCTAAGGCCCGTGCTCCGGTCGGTGCGCGACTTCAAGGCGGGCGAGAGCGGTCAGGCTTTCCTGGTGGACGCGCGCAACCGCGTCATCGCGCATCACGACGCGGTGCTGGTGCGCGACCGGACCGACCTCTCCAGCCATCCGCTCTTGACCTCCGCTCCCGGCGACCTGCTGGGCGCGGCCGCGACCGCGCCGCTCTTGGGATGGAAGGTGGTGGTGCAGCAGCCGGCGGCCGAGGCGCTGGGCGCGTTGCGCGGCGCGATGCGGACCGCCTCGCTCTGGGTGCTGGTGGCGTTGGTGCTGGCGGTGGCCACGGGCCTGTTGGCGGTGCGGGTGGTCACGCGGCCGGTGCAGACGCTGCACGCCGCCGCGCGCGCGGTGGCCGAGGGCACGCTGGACGTCTCGGTGCCCGCCGCCGGCAAGGACGAGCTGGGCGAGCTGTCGCGCACCTTCAACGCCATGACCTCCGGACTGCGCGAGCGCGACGAGCTCAAGCTGGTGCTGGCCCTCAGCCAGACGCTGGACCTTCAAGAGGTGCTGCACCGGCTGATGGACTCGCTCCTCCGGGTCACCACCTTCGACCGCGCGGTGGTGATGGTGGCGCGCCAGGACGGGTTCGAGATCGCGCTCTCGCGCGGGTACGTGGAGGGCGAGGACATGCACCGGCCGCGGGTGGACGCCGACGCCGATCGGGCGATCCAGGAGCGCGTTCCGGTGCTCTCCGAGTCGGGCCGCACGCTGGTGCTGCCGCTGCTTTCGCGCGAGCAACAGGCCGCCGGCCTCGTCTGCCTGGAGCGGCACGTTCCCTACGACGAGACGGCGGCGCGGACCGCCTTCGCTTTCATCCAGCCCGCCGCCGTGGCGGTGGACAACGCGCGCCTCTTCTCCGAGGTGAAACGGCTGGCCACCACCGACGGCCTCACCGGCATTTCCAACCGGCGGCACTTCATGCTCCTGGGTCAACGCGTGTTCGAGACCGCGCGCCGCTACGGGCAGCCGCTCAGCGTGCTGATCCTCGACGTCGACCGCTTCAAGCAGGTGAACGATCGCTACGGGCACGCGGTGGGCGATCAGGTCCTGCGCGGCGTGGCCGACCGCATCGCCTCGTGCCTGCGCGGCGCCGATCTGCTGGCGCGCTTCGGCGGCGAGGAGTTCGCGGTGCTCCTGCCCATGACCCAGATCCTCTCGGCGCAGGGTCTGTTGGCCGACCGCATCCGCCGGGCGGTCTCCGAGGAGGCCATTGTCACCGACACGGGCCCGGTGGCGGTGACGGTGAGCGTCGGCGTCTCCACGCTGACCCCGCAGACCATCTCGCTGGAGCAGCTGCTGACGCAGGCCGACGCGCGCATGTACGAGGCGAAGGGCGCCGGCCGCGACCGCGTGGCTTAGGGAGATCCGATGTTGATGGAAGCGGACATGATCCGGTCGGGAACCGCCGAGCGCATCGCGCGCCTTTCGGACGAGGCGCCCGGCGCGGAGATGGCGGCGCGGGTGGTGCTGGCGCAGGTGTGCGCCCGCGCCGGCTGGGACGCCGCCCGGATCGAGCTGCGCACCGACGGCGAGCGCCGGCCGCTCTGGCACGTGCGCCCCCGGCGGACCCTGGATCTGGTGCGGGCAGCCGCCGAGGAGCGGCGCCACGCGCCCAGCTTCCTCTACGACGGGCTGGCGGTGGAGACGCGCTGGAAGAAGGTGGAGCGGCGCTCCGGCGTGTCCTTCCTCTTTCCCTTCTGCGCGGAGGGCCGCATCGTCGGCGCCCTGGAGGCCTTCGCGGCGCGCGATCCCGGACCCGGCGCGCTGGAGCTGACTCTCTCCGTATGCGCGGCAGCGGCGCCGGTGCTTGCGCGCAAGCCGACGGACACGGCGGTCTTCGGGCAGGGCGTCGCCGATCCGCTCACTGGGCTCTTGACGCGGCCGCAGTTCATGCAGCGGCTGGCGGCGGCGGTTGCGCGCACGCGGCACAGCCCGGGGACGGCGGCCGCGCTGATCCTGCTCAATCTCGATCGGTTCAAGGTGATCAACGACAGCCTCGGCCACGGCGCCGGCGACGAGCTGCTCCGCGGCATCGCCGCCCGCATCCGCGAGGCGCTGCAGCCGGGCTCGATGGCGGCGCGGCTGGGCGGCGACGAGTTCGGCGTGCTGCTCGAGCGCGTGCACGATCCCGGCGCGGCGCTGCGCACCGGCGACCGGCTGCAGCGCGCGCTGCAGGCGCCTTTCCGGGTGGCGGATCGCGAGGTCTACGCCAGTGCCTCCCTGGGAGTCGCGTTCAGCGGCGAGCACTGCCACCGGGCCGAAGATCTGTTGCGAGATGCAGACACGGCGGCGCATCGCGCCAAGGCGCTGGGCGTGGGCCAACGCGCCCTCTTCGATCGCAGCATGCACGCCAGCGCCGTGGCGCAGCTCACGCTGGAGAGCGAGCTGCGCCGCGCCATCGACGCCGGCCAGCTGGCGGTGCATTACCAGCCCATCGTCACGCTGGAGGGCGGCGAGATCGCCGGCTTCGAGGCGCTGGCCCGCTGGCAACATCCCGAACTGGGCTGGATCCCGCCGGCCCGTTTCATTCCCGCGGCGGAGCAGGCCGGGTTGATCGGCCGCCTGGGCAACTTCATCCTCCGCGAGGCCTGCGCGGGCATGCGCTACCTCCAGATGTCGGCGCGGCGCCGGCTGTCGCTGGCAGTCAACCTGTCCGCCAGCCAGCTCTTCGCGCCGGGGCTGATCGGAGAGGTCGCCGAGGTGCTGGGCTCTTCCGGCATCGATCCTTCGCAGCTGCGCCTGGAGATCACCGAGAGCGTGCTGGTGGACCGCATCGACGAGGCGGCCGACGTGCTGCAGCGGCTGCGCGGGTTCAACCTGCGCGTGAGCATGGACGACTTCGGCACCGGCTACTCCTCGCTCAGCTACCTGCACCGCCTGCCCGTCGACGTGCTCAAGGTGGATCGATCGTTCGTGGTGGCGCTGGCGGCGGGGGGCAAGGCGGAAGGCATCGTCTCCGCCATCGTGGCGTTGGCGCGCAACCTCGGGTGCGAGCTGGTGGCGGAGGGAGTGGAGACCGCGGAGCAGGAGGCGGCGCTTTCGCGGCTGGGCGTGCGCTATGCGCAGGGCTATCGCTTCTCGCCGGCCGTGCCGGCGCGGGAAGCGGAGTGGCTGCTCCGCCCCGCGTAGGACTACGCGTCGAGGATGCGGCGCACGACGCCCAGCAGATCGTTGGGCGTGAAGGGCTTCTGCAAGAGCGGCGCGGGCGGGCCGCGGTGGCCGTCGCCGCTGCAGTCGCCGCTCATGTAGAGGATGCGCAGGGACGGCCGGATGGCGAGGAGGCGAAGGGCCAGCGACGGGCCGTCGAGATGGGGCATCGTCACGTCGGTGAGCAGCAGGTCGAGCGGCCTGCCCTCGGCCGCGCGCAACCCCTGCTCTCCGTCGGGCGCGTCCAGCACTTCGTAGCCGTTGGAGGTGAGCATGCGGCGCACCATCAGCCGCAAGGGCTCCTCGTCCTCGACCAGCAGGACGCGCTCGCCGTTGCCGCGCGGCGGCACCGCGGAAGCCGGGAGGTCGAGGGTGGGCTGTGACCCGGCGCGGGCAAACGGTTCCGAGAGGCTGCGCAGGACCTCGCCCGACATGCCCACGCCGGCGCCGTCGAGCGCGATGCGCCGGCTGAAGAGCTGCAGTTGCCGCGTGAGCGCCGCCCCGCGCTCCGAGGCGCGGAGGATGCCTTCGATCTCCGGCCGCAGCGGATGGGCGGCGTCCAGCGCGCCGACCGCGTAGTCGGCGTGCGCGGAGATCACCGCCAGGAGATTGCTGAAGTCGTGGGCCACGCCGCCGGCGAGGCGGCCGATGGCGTCCATCCGTTGCGTCGCCAGCAGTCGCTCTTCCAGGTCGCGGCGGCGCTCCTCCCGTTCGCTGACGTCGCGCGCCGACTGCACGCGCAGCGTGCGCCCCTGCTGCTGGAACTCGGTGAACGTCACCTCGGCGGTGAACGCGCTCCCGTCCTTGCGCCGGTGGCGCTGGAGCACGGGAACCGGCCCGGGCGCGCCCTCCGGCGCCCCGCCGCGCAGCTCGGCAGCCCTGGCGTGGAGCAATTCCTGCGGCGAGAAGCCGTACAGCTTCACCGCCGCCTCGTTGGCCTCGACCACCCTGCCGTCGACCGAGTCGTAGAGGACGATGGCCTCCGGCGCCGCGTCGATCAGCCGCCGGTGCCGGACCTCGTAATCCATCAGCCGCTCGGTGAGCAGCCGCTGCGCGCGGCGCAGCTGGCTCTTCTCCAGCGCGCTCTGCACCTTGAAGCTGAGCGCCGAGAAGTCGGCGATGGGCTTGGTGAGATAGTCGAAGGCGCCGATCTGCACCGCCTCGATGGCGGACTCGACGCTGGCGTACCCGGTGATGAGGATGATCTCGATCTCGGGCTGCACCTGCTTGAGCTGCCGCGCGAGCGTGAGGCCGGAGTCGGCGCCGAGGTTCTTGTCGACCAGCGCGACCGCGATCTCGCCGGTTCGCGCGTGCTCGAGCGCGCGCGCGGAGCAGTCCGCGGTCAGGATCTCGCGATCGGGATCGTCGAGGAGGCTGCCCAAAACCTCCACCACGACGCGCTCGTCATCGACCACCAGGATTCTGGGCTTTGCCAAAGCTTCCACCGCCGCTTGAAGTCTAGCGAAAGGATAGAACACGCGCCCCCTTTCCAGAATGTGGCTGGGGGTAGTTGCCTGGGAGCGGGGTGGCGGAAAGGTGGCCGTTCAGAGAGGCGCGATGGCGATTCCGGCGGATTCCAGCCGCTCCCGGACGGCCCGGGCCATCTGCACGGCGCCCGGAGTGTCGCCGTGCAGGCACAGCGTCTCGGCGGCGATGCCGACGCGGGAGCCGTCGGCGGCGATGGCGACGCCTTCCCGGGCGATGCGCAGGGCCTGCTCGGCGACCTCCACTGCATCGTGCAACACAGCGCCGGGTCGCGAGCGCGGCATCAGCGAGCCGTCGGGCAGGTAGCGGCGATCCGCGAACGCCTCGCCGGCCGCGCGCAGGCCGACAGCCCGCGCCGCTGTCAGTTGCGCCGATCCGGCGAGTCCCACCAGCACCAGGTCGCCGCGGTAGCTGCGCACCGCCTCGGCGAGGGCGCGCGCGAGCGCCGGATCGCGCGCCGCCTGGTTGTAGAGCGCGCCGTGAGCCTTGACGTGGGTGAGCGTTCCGCCGCGGCAGCGCACGAAGCCGTCCAGCGCCGCCACCTGGTAGAGAACCAGCGCCCGCACCTCCGCGGCTGGCAGCTGCATCTCGGTGCGGCCGAAGTTCTCGCGGTCGGCGTACGACGGATGCGCGCCGACACGGACGCCGCGGTCGAGCGCGAGCCCCACCGTGCGCTCCATCACGGCAGGGCCGCCGGCGTGCAGGCCGCAGGCCACGTTGGCGGAGCTGAGGAACGGCAGGATGGCGTCGTCGTCCATCCCCTCGCCCAGGTCGGCGTTCAGGTCCATCGCATGCTCCGGCCTTGGGCCTCCGCCCGTCGCCGGGGGGACCCCGGCTCCTCCGATTCGTGCTCCACGAAGCGCACGGCGGTGCCCGGTCGCGCCTGCGCCAGCAGCGGGAAGTCCGCGGGGGCCACGGTGGCGATCTTCGCATAGCCGCCCGTCACCGGACGATCGGGCCCGAGGACGATGGGCATGCCGTCTCCCGGAACCTGCACCGCACCCGGCGCGGTCCCCTCGGGCGGGATGTCGGATGGGCGCAGCAGCGCCATCGCGGGACCGTGCAGCCGGAGGCCGCGGCGGTCGCTCTGCGGCGTGACGCGGTATTCGCGGTCGAAGAAGTCCTCGGGGCTGGCGAAGAAGTGCCACTGCGGGCCGCGGTGGGCGCGCACCTCGACCAGCGGCTCGCCCCAGCGCAGCGGCAGCTCGGGGACGGGCCCGCTGTGTGCGCGGTGTACACCTGGTACACCAGCCGGGGCTCGCCGCAGCTCTTCACCCGCGTGCAGGGGACGCGTCATCTCCCCCGGCAGCGGCTCGGCGAGGCCGCCCTCGACGGCGAGGTAGGCGCGCACGCCGCGCTGGACGAGCCCGGTCTGCAGCCGCTCTCCGCGCCGCAGCCGCCGCGCCTCCCGTCCCACCGAGACGCCCACCTCCACCATCGCCTCCAGCTCGGGACCCTGCAGGGTGATCTCGAGCGCCGCCAGCAGCGGCGGGTTGCCCAGCGCGCGGTTGGCCGCGGCGAGCGAGGCCAGGTCCATCGCTCCCGCGGCCGGAACTCCGGAGGAGCCGAGACCGTATCTGGGGCCTCCCTGCACGCAGGTATACGCGCCCGGAGAGATCACGCGGAGGATGGGTTCTCCCGCGGGCGACGGCGAAGCCGGTTGCGTCGCTTTCGCGAGCTTCTCCACCGGCTCGAAGATCACCTGGTCGCCGGGGCGCAGCAGCGCCGGCGGATCGGCGCCCGGCACGAACATCGGCTCCGCCACGCGGCCGAGCAGCCGCCACCCGCCGGGAGTTTCGGCGGGATAGATGCCGGTGTATCCATCCGCCACCGCCAGGCTTCCGGCGGGGACCCGCACGCGCGGCGTGCGCCGCCGCGGCACCGCGAACCCTCCCGTCATGTACGCGAACCCCGGCGCGAACCCGAGGAACGAGACCTCGTGCGCGGCGCCGGCGTGCCGCCGCACCACCTCGGCGGCCGTCACGCCCAGCTCGCCAGCCACCTCCTCGAGGTCCGGTCCGTCGTAGCAGGCGCGCAGGCGCACCGTGCGCGGGAGCGGGCGCT
>DASRTX010000675.1:0-2866 GCA_035655715.1 Myxococcales bacterium
TTCCTCGGATGGCACGTGACGAAGCGCGGTACCCGCTTCGAGGCCACCCAGGCGCTCGCCATGGCCGTCCGTCAGCAGTTCGGCCACCTCTCCGCCGGTGCCGCCCGCGGCCTCGCACTCCGCCACGACCACGGCAGCAACTTCATGGCCGAGCACTTCCAGAAGCAGGCCAGGTTCTGGGGGATCTCGCCAAGCTACGCCTTCGTCGGCGAGCCGGAGACGAATGGCGTCATCGAGAGGTTCTTCCGAACGATGAAGGAGCAGGTCATCCACGGCCGCATCTTCCAGACCATCGACGAGGTCCGCGACACCGTCCGCAACTTCGCCGCCCGCTACAACGCCGAGTGGCTGATCGAGAAGAACGGCTACCTCAGCCCGCTCGACGCTCGCGCCGCACGCCTCGACACGACCTTCAGGCGCGCCGCATAGTGCAACCGCGTGTCCAGGAAACCGGGTGCGGTACACCAGTTGCCGCGCCGAAGTCCGCTCTGATGGAGCGCCAATTTCTGGGCGTAGCGTCACCTGGACTTTGGCGCTTTTGGTTGGGCGGTGGTCATGCGTCCGTCCGCATGAAGCTGGCTTCATTTGCGTTGCAAGCGGACGCGGTCCATCGCTCCCGTGGCTACGGCGGCGCGATAGACACCGATCGCAAGGCGCGCGTCCTGGGCAAGAGTGTCTCCCTGGAGGTGCCTCAATGCAGGCGCTCTGGCGAACACCTCTGCCATCAGTTCCGGAAGTGTCATCAGGTCCGGGAGGATCGGCACGATGATGCGGGCAGTCATGGCGAAACCCTCGGGCTGCAGGAGACGCGCCGCCATCTCCATCCCTGGCGGCGCGTTCTTTTCCATGGCCTCGTCGACCAACCAAGTCTCCCCGCCCCGCATCAGGTCGCGCAAGATCAGGCCCGTGGTCGGGTGCCGCCGCTCGATGCGCCACACGGAGAAACGCGCCCGGCGCATCGCCGCGAGCACGATCGCTTCGTCGGAGCCGGGCGCGACCCGCGCGACCCGGGCATAGCGGTCGAGCGGGTGTGACCGGCCCGGCCTGGGCAGGTAGATGGCCAGATCCTCCGGCAGTGCCATTTCATTGATGTTTTCCAGCACGACCGCCTTGCCTTCAGTCATAGCGAGCCGCCTGGCCCAGTCGACCAGGACGTCTGGGGCGATGATGTCCAGCACAGCCTCGTGCTGTTCCATGCTGATCTGACGCAGGCGGCGGTAGCGGGCCAGGATCTCGGAGCGCGACATCGGTGGCGGCCCTGGCGGCGACGCAGGGTCGGCAGGGGACTGGCGCGCGCGCAGGAGCGCGGCAACCGGGGCGAGCCAGCGGCGAAGCGGCACCGGTGACGATCCGGCCATTCCCCATCCTCCCGCCCGGGACATGGCACGTTATGGCCTCGCCGAGGAGGGAGCCATGGCGAAGATCGAGGCATCCAGCAGCACCCGAACGGTGGAGATGTGGCTGCTGCCGTTCGCGGCTATGTTCACGCGGCCGTCGTGGCTGAATGCGGTGGCATTGGCGACCGGCGCGCTGCTGTGCCTGAACCGGCGGACGGTGTGCGCCGCCCTGCGGGCGGTGGAGGGCAGCGCGGACAAGGGCTTCAGCCGGTTCCACCGGTTCCTCTCCCGCGCGGAGTGGTCGGGCCTGCAGGGCGGGAGGATCCTGCTCGGCCAGTTGCAGGCGGCGTTCGTGCCGGCAGGCGAGCCGCTGGTGATCGCGGTCGACGATTCCGTCGAGCGGCGGCGCGGCGCGCAGATCCGCGACAAGGGGGTCTGGCGCGACGCGGTCCGGTCGAGCCGCGGCGTCTTCGTCAAGGTCATGGGCTTGCGGTGGCTGTCGCTGCAGGTGGTGGTCAGGCCCGGCTTCGCCAGCCGCACATGGGGGCTGCCATTCCTGACCATCCTAAGCCGTTCGCAGCAGGCCGATGCCAAGCGGAAGCGGCGGCACCAGACGCTGCCGGACAAGGCCACCTGGGCGTTGCGGCTGGTCGTCCGCTGGTGCCCGGGCCGACGGCTGGTGATGGTGGGGGACGGCGGCTACGCCAGCCTGGACCTGTTCTGGACGCTGCGCGAGCGCATGGTGTGCGTGGCGCGCTGCCGGATGGACGCGCGCTTCTTCAACCCACCGCCGCCGCGCCAGAAGGGCCAGAAAGGCAGGCCGCGCGTGGTCGGCACCCGCCAGCTGACACCGCGGACGCGGGCGGCACGACAAGCCACGACGTGGGAGCGCATGACCGTCTCGGGATGGCGGACGAAAGACGGCCGGGACCAGCGGGAGGTCGACGTCGCCACCGACACGGCGTTGTGGAGCGCGCACGGCAAGACCATGCCGGTGCTCTGGGTGCTGACCAGGGATCCGGCCGGGCGCGCCGAAACGCGCGTGTTCGTCTGCTCGGACCCCGGGCAATCTGCGTTGCAGATCCTGACGTGGTACGCGATGCGCTGGGCGGTCGAGCCCACCTTCCAAGAGGCCCGACGCCACCTCGGGATTGAGACCCAGCGCCAGTGGTCGGATCTGGCAATCCACCGGACCACGCCGTTGCTGCTCGGCCTGTTCTCGCTGGTGACCCTGTGGGCCGCCGGTCTGGCGGCGCAAACCGGCAAACTCGCGGTGCTCGGCACTGCTTGGTACAAGAAGCAGGATCCGACATTTGCGGACTGCCTCGCCGCCGTCAGGCGGGAGCTGTGGGTAGAGGAGGCGGTGAGCCCGATCCTGTGGCGGGACGATTATCCGACTTGGCGTGCGCGTGCACGAACCGAGGAAAATCCGAGACCCCTGCAGCAGCGTCTCGCCGAACTGATGTCCTACGCGGCTTAATGTCCTCCGAAATCGCCAAAGTCGAGTGAAGGTGAAGGGCCGCTGGGCC
>DASRTX010000676.1:0-7416 GCA_035655715.1 Myxococcales bacterium
GCCACCATGCGGCGCCAGATGAGGTTGCGCCCCGAGATCTGGATGGGCTGGCTGGCGATGGGCATGAGCGCGTCCATCATTCCCGGCCAGCGCTCTCCCCACATCCATGTCTGCATGCCGCCCATCGAGGTGCCCACCACCGCGCGCAGGTGGTCGACGCCGAGCCCCTTCGTGACCAGGACGTGCTGCGCCTCGACGACGTCGTTGTATCCGTAGCGAGGAAACTTCGCGTGCAGCCCGTCGCTGGGCTTCGAAGACCCGCCGCGGCCCAATCCGTCGGGCATGATGACGTAGTACTTCGAGGCATCCAGCACCTGTCCCGGTCCGAAGAGCTCGCCCGCGAGCGTCGGGTTGAGGAAGTTCTTCCCGGTTCCGGTGGTGCCGTGGAGCAGCAGGACCGCGTTGGTGGCGCGCCCCGAGCCGTCGCGCTGCAGCGTTCCCACCGTCGTGTAGTGGAGCCGCACCTCCGGCAAGACGTCGCCGGCCTGGAACTTGAAGTCGCGCGCGACGAAGTCGCCCTCTTTCTGGTTCGGATAGCTGGCTGCCGCGCGCGCCGTCGTGGGCACCAGCAGGGAAGTCGCCGCCAGGGTCAGCATCGCAATTGGCCAGTGAGCGCGCATCGATGGCTCCTCCTGTGGAATCGAGCCCTTGCGTAGCACAGCGGCGGGATGCTCCGCCACAGCGGCACTCCGCAGTCCCGGCATGCCGGCGGAGATACTGGAACATATGTTCCGGGAGATGCGGTTTGGGGCTTTCCCATCAATCTTGGTGTTGGCCATCGCCTGCGAGCCCGGCCTGCTCAGCGGACCCGACGCCGGCACGGAGCCGCCACCGACCCAGGAAGCGCAGGCATGGCTGGATGCGCACAACGCGGTGCGGCGCGCGCCGCAGCCGCCGCCGTCGTCCCCGCTTCCGCCGCTGACCTGGTCGACAGGCGCCGCCAGCGTCGCGCAGTCGTGGGCGAACGGCTGCGTCTACCAGCACAACGACAACCGCGGAACGCGCGGCGAGAACATCGCGGCCAACGCGCCTCCCGGGAGGTGGCAGCCTGCCGATGCCGTGGCGGCGTGGGCCGGCGAGGCCGTCTTCTACGACTATGCCAGGAACACCTGCGCGGCGGGCCAGGAATGCGGCCACTACACGCAGATCGTCTGGGCCAGCACGGTCCGCGCCGGCTGCGCGCACAAGCTCTGCACCGTGAACTCGCCCTTCGGCAGCAACGCGCCCAGCTGGGATTACTGGGTATGCGACTACGAGCCGCCGGGGAATTTCATCGGGCAGAAGCCTTATTGAGCGGGATACGTCCCAGGTCCGTTGGACCAAAGCTGCATGGCGCCGGAGCTGATTCTCCTCGAAGCAACCATGAGCAGGAGGCGTCATGTCCATACCGCTCCGGAATTCATGGTCCGCGCTGCTTGCCGTCGCGCTTGCCCCGGGCCTTTTGCTGGCCCAGCGCGCGGCGGAGGCGTCACACCCATGGTCCTACGATGGCGCGCACGGCCCCGCGCAGTGGGGTAAGTTGAAGCCCGAATACGCGGTCTGCAAGACGGGAAAGCATCAGACCCCCATCGACATCCGCAATGCAAAGTCCGCCGATCTGCCGGCCATCGAGTTCTCCTACGCGCGCTCGCCCTTCCGGATCATCGACAATGGCCACAGCGTGCAGGTCACTCCCGAGCCGGGGAACTTCATCACGGTGGGGGGGTGGCGGTACGATCTGGTCCAGTTCCATTTCCACCATCCCGCGGAGGAGCTGATCGAGGGACACCCGCACCCGATGGTGGCCCATCTCGTGCACAAGGACGCGGATGGCAAACTCGCGGTGGTGGCGGTGCTCTTGAAATCGGGCCAGGCGAACCCCTTCTTCGAGGCGCTGTGGAAGAGCATGCCGTCGGACGTCGAACAGGAACACACGCCGGAGGGTGCGGTGGTCGACCTCAACCAACTGCTGCCGACGAAACACGGGTACTACACTTTCGCGGGATCGCTCACCACTCCGCCGTGCAGCGAGGACGTGACCTGGTTCGTGCTGAAGACCGTGGTGAACATCTCGAAGGCCGAGATTGCGACGTTCGCCGCGAAGTACCCGCACAACGCCCGGCCGGTGCAGCCGCTCGACGGTCGCATGGTACAGGCGTCGCGGTGACGGCCTCGAGCTGACGATTGTTCCGGCAGATCGGAAACCGATCAGGTGTCGCGCCTGCCCAGCGCGTAGCTGCCGATCACCTTGACGTGGCGGGCGGCGGCGCGCAGCTCGGAGAGCGCTGCCTTGACCGAAGCGTCGTCCAATCCGCCGAGCAGATCGACGAAGAAGACATACTCGAACGGGTTGGCTGGAACCGGACGCGATTCGAGGCGAGTCAGGTTGATCTCGTGCTCGGCGAAGCGCTTCAGGCAGTCGATCAGCGCGCCCGGGTGGTGGTGCACGGAGAAGGCGAGGCTGGTCTTTTCGCCGCCGGACGAATCGCCGGCGCCGCCGCGGCGGAAGGCGAGGAAGCGCGTGATGTTGTTCTGCACGGTCTGGATGTGCTCGGCGAGCAGCGCGAGGCCGTAGACATCCGCGCAGCGTCTAGAGGCGATGGCGGCCTCTCCCGGGAGGCGTCGTTTCGCCACGATCTCGGCCGCGCCGGCGGTGTCGTACTCCGGCACCGCGCGCATGCCGTGGCGGTTGGTGAAGTCGCGGCACTGCGCGAGCGCCACCGGGTGTGAGTACACCGTGTTGACGTCTTCCAGGCGTTCGCCGGGCTGGCCGAGCAGGCAATGCTCGATGCGCAAGTACGACTCCGCGGTGGCGAACACGCTGCGCTCGAGCAGCAAGTCGTTGTTGACGCCGACGGGCCCTGCGATGCTGTTCTCGACCGGCACGAAACCCGCCTCGGCCTGGCCCGCTTCCACCGCGTCGAAGACCTGTTCGCTGAGCGGGAAGCCCATCGGCTCTGCCGAGCTGCCGAAGTGCGCGAGCAGCGCCGCCTCGCTGTAGGCACCGCGAATTCCCTGGAAGGCGATCTTCACCCGGCCTCCAATGCTACGCCGTACCGGGCTCCGCCCGTCGCCGGCCAAGCCGGCTCCTCCTGTCATAGCGCTTTTTTTGCTTCCTACCGCGGCAGAAGGTCACCCGGCGATCGTGCCAGCATTGTGGTACACGCAAGCAGGAGAAGCGGTGAGGGTCAGCCCGGTCACACTGATGGCCGCGTGCGCGGTGGCTGCGCTCGCCGGCAGTCCGGCGCGCGCTGACGTCCGCTTCCAGATCGATTCGCCGTTGAACCTCTTCGTCGATCCTTCCTGGTTCGTCTGGACGCCAAACCGAATCGCCATCCGCGGCGACCCGGAGTCGCCCGTCCACGCCATCGTCGAGGCGCAGATCGCCCCCAACCTCTTCCTCCCGCAGCTGCACATCGGAAACCTGACCGAGCGCTCCGGAGAGCTGGTCATCTCCGCCGTGGTCACGCCGATGATCCGGCTGCGGGTGCTGAACGAGAAGTCCAGCCCGGTGATTCCACCTTCGTTCATGCCCAAGCTGACGCTGCAGGTCGTCAACCTGCGAGCGCTGTCACCCATCAACCGGACATCGTTCTCCGCCCTGGCGATGGGCGTGAACCTGGTGTTGGGGCACTACTCCAACGGGCAGGCGGGCTGCTTGTACGAGAACCAGACCGGGTCGGACCCGGACTGCACGCCACAGCCCGGGCAGCTCCCCGTCAACGAGCGCTCCGGCAGCTTCTCCACCAACTACCTGCGCCTCGAGCTGCACGGAAGGGTCGGCCTCGGGATCGACGTCGAGAACAGGTCGGCCTGGGCGTTCCTCGGCGGAATGGCCGTCGAGAAGAACTCCTCCATCGGACCGGGAGGAATCAGCGACGATCAGAGGAGGGTCTATGGAGACGGGCACCTCTGGGCCCGGCTCGGAGCCGAGCGCAGCTGGTTCGGCCATCGCGCGCGGCTGACCGGCTCCATCAGCGCGCCGTTCGGCGAATCGCCCTACCAGCAGCCCACCACCACCGCGGAGCTCACGGTCCTGCCTCGTTGGGGCGCAGGCTTCGGCGCCATCGTGCGCTGGGTTCACGGGCAGGACGACTACAACATCCTCTTCATGGAGCCCGTGAACCTCTGGCAGTTTGGAATCACCTTCGAGCTGGGGCCGGGAATCCGGCTCCCCGCGCAGCCGCCCGCGTTCACCAACTAGCGGACCTCAGGGCTCGATGGTGGGTGGGGACCACTCGCTTGCGGGGTTGAAGACCGGCTGGTTGATCGCGGAGAGCTCGCCGACCGGCTCGTCCGCTACCTTGTCGGTCACCGCGCCCGTGAGCGTGGCGCCGGTCACCTGGCCGACGAAGCGGAGCTTGCCGGTCTCGAAGCGGACATCGTGACCCTGCACTTCCACGCTCTCGAACGCCTGTCCCGAGCCGTCCCTCACTGCCCGCCATTGCCCGTGCCATGCCTCGCCGTCCCGCTCGAGGTCGAGCGCGACCGGCTGACGCCAGCCGTTCCGATCGATCTCTCCGATCCAGTGGCCGGAGGCGAGATCTGCCTCCGCCGTCCTCTGTACGCCTGCGCAACCCGTCACTGCGGCCAGTACTGCGATCGCCTTCCATGCGGACATATCGAACCTCCCCTGCTTCGCTGCATTTGAAGATGACCGGTCGTCTTACATGGATTCGAAGAAAACTACGGCAGCAGGCGCGTGAACGTGACCTCGAGGAAAACGTCGAGCGGCGCGCGATCCTTCGCCACCTTGGCCCGCAGCATCGCCCCCTCCCAGGCATCGATGACGAACGCTGCCAGCGTCTTGGGGGACTCGACTGCCGTGATCGCCCCGGTCTCCTGCGCCTCCTTGATCACCCCCGCGATGACGCCGCTCCAGGCAGCCAGCGCCTCACCGACCCGCTTGCGGATGAGGGTGCTCTGGGGAGACATCTCCGCCGCGAAATTGCCCAGCAGGCACCCTGCCGAGAAGCCGGCGTCCACCGCGGCCTCGACCAGGGTCTCGAAGTACTTCCGCAGCCTGCGCAGGGGCGGCACCTTGGCGTCGCGCAGGATCTCGCGGCGCGCCTTGCCTCGCTCCACGTACTCCCGCAGGGCCTCGGCGGCCAGCGCCTCCTTGCTCTCGAAGTGGTTGTAGAACGACCCCTTCGGCGCCCCTGCGGCATCGGTGATGTCCTGGACACTGGTGGCGTTGAACCCCTTCTGGTGCAGGACCTCCAGCCCGGCAGCAAGCAACGCTTCGCGAAGGCTCGGCCTCGGCATGAAGTTGAATATGACCGGTCGTCTTGCAGGTGTCAAGCGGACGGCCGAGTCTACGCGTTCTCGAACGCGAGCTCGGCCCCGATCACCCGGACCTGGCATCGCTCTATCACAACCTCGGCGGCCTCGCGCACGCCCGCCGAAGGTTTGCCCGAGGTGAACCCTTCGCCCGCCGCGCCGTCGCCATCCGCGAGCGCGCGCTCGGCCCGCGCCATCCACTGGCGGCAGCCGATCGCGCGGCGCTGGCGGCAATCCTCGCCGGCCGCCGCCGGGACGATGAGGCCGAACGGCTCTATCGGGGTGCGCTGCGAATCTTCGAGCGCGTCTACGGACCGCGAGATTACGAAGTCGCCGTGACCTGCCAGAACCTCGGCGCCCTCCTCTACGCGCGCGGAGACCACCATGCCGAGGCGGCGCGCCTTTACCGCAGGGCCCTCGCCATCAAGGAGCGGCTGCTCGGCCGCGGCCACCCGGACACGGCAATCACGGCGGCAAACCTCGCCGCCCTTCATGCCCGACGGGGCCAGCGGCGGGAGGCCGCGCGCCTCTATCGCCGCGCGCTGCGCATCTTCGAGCGCGTCCTGGGGCCGTCGCATCCCAGCGCCATCGTCACGCGCGAGAGCTTCGCGCGGCTGGGCGCGGGGTCATAGCGAACGGGACCGCACCTGCGCCGTGCCTCGCGCATCCCACAACAACTGTCTGGAGGCCCACGTGAAACTCTACTTCAAGAGCGGCGCCTGCTCCCTCTCTCCTCACATCGTGCTCCGCGAGGCGGCACTGCCGTTCGACCTCGTCGCGGTGGATTTCAAGACTGGAAAGACGGCCGGCGGCGAAGACTTCAAGAAGATCAACCCCAAGGGTTATGTCCCCACACTGCAGCTCGACGACGGCCACGTGCTGACGGAGGGGGTAGCGATCGTCCAGTACCTTGCCGACCGGAAGCCCGAGGCACAGCTCGCACCCAGGGCGGGAACCCTGGAGCGCTACCGCCTGATCGAGTGGCTGAACTACATCGCCACCGAGTTGCACAAGGGAACCCCGCCCGCGAATTCGCCGCCTGAAGTGAAGGAGGCGGTGCGGGAGGCCCGGCTGCCGAAGTACGGCTTCGTCGCCGAGCAACTCGCCCAGCGCGAGTTCCTCCTCGGCGAGCGCTTCACGGTAGCCGACGCTTATCTTTTCACCGTGCTCACCTGGTCGAAGCCGCGCGGCATCGAGCTGGAACGCTGGCCAGCGCTCAAGGCGTACTTCGATCGCATCGCAGCACGACCCGCGGTCCGCGAAGCCCTGGCGGCGGAGCGCAACTGACGAGAGGAGTCATGAAATGAAGGCACTGTTGATCGCCACGCTGCTCGCTGCCGCTCCCACCGCGCGGACCGTCGAGATGAAGGTCACGGAGAAGGGGTTCGTGCCGAGCCGGATCCAGGTGAAGAAGGGCGAACCGCTGCACCTGGTGGTCACGCGCAAGACCGAGGAAACCTGCGCGACGGAGCTCGTCATCAAGGATGCCAACCTCAAGAAGGAGCTGCCCCTCAACGAGCCCGTCGCGTTCGACTTCACGCCCGAGAAAGCAGGCGAAATGACCTACGCCTGCGGGATGAACATGGTCAGCGGGACCCTGATCGTCCGCTGAGGGCCTGATTCCCTCGTCAGGCGCTCCGCTTCCATTTCTCGGCAGCCACGAGCGCCGCCACCCGGTCGCGGATCTCGTCGCGGATGCGGCGGACCTCCTCGATCGGACGGCCCTTGGGATCCGTGAGCGGCCAGTCGTCGCGCCGAAGGCCGGGGACGGCAGGACAGGCTTCCCCGCAGCCCATCGTCACCAGTAGATTCCCCTTGTTCGCCAGCTCCGGCGTCAGGCGCTGCGGCTGCGCGTTCGAGAGGTCGATGCCCACTTCTCTCATCGCCGCGATCACTTCCGGATGGACGCGCTCGCCGGGCTGGGTCCCGGCGGACACCGCTCGAGCCCTGCTGGCGTCGGCCATGGCGTTGAAGAAGGCGGCGGCCATCTGCGAGCGACCCGCGTTGTGGACGCAAGCGAAGATGACCGTGCTCGCCGCTCCTGGATGCGGCACCAGGATGTCCGGCGCTGCCTGCGGTAGTGCCGGGACGAGCCATCGGAAGAGCAGCGTCGCCGCCGCGGCGCCCAGGACTTGGGCGACCATGAACGCGGGCGCA
>DASRTX010000677.1:0-3106 GCA_035655715.1 Myxococcales bacterium
GGCGCCGAGGCGCTGCTCAAGCTGGCGGAGAAACCGCCGCTGCTGGTCCTGCTCGATCTGCAGATGCCGGTGATGAACGGCCGCGAGATGCTGCAGCGGATGCGCGCCACGCCCGAGCTCAAGGATCTGCCCGTGGTGATCATCTCCGGGTTCGGCTTCGAATGGGAGGCCGAGCTGATGGGCGCCCAGGGCTACATCGGCAAGCCTTTCGAGCCACAGGAGCTCGAGGCCACCATCGCCAACCTGCTCCGGCCGCGGCTGGTCACGTCGCGGGCGGGTCCGGAGAAGCCGGTGGAGAAGATCCGCTCGTAATCCGCTGCTCTCCGCGCAGCCCCCTCACCTGCTCGCCCAACTCGGCGATCCGCTGGTTGATCAGGTCGGCGCACCTCTTGTGGTGCGAAAGCCGCGTCTCCGGGGGCGTCTCCGGCAGCTCGACGGGCGCGCCGAAGACCGCCGTCACCGGGCTCTCTCCGCGCAGGTTCGCCTTCAGCTCGGCCCAGAAGCCATTGCTCATCCCCAGGATGAAAGCCGGCACCACCAGCGGCCGCGCCTTGAGCGCCAGCTCGCCGGCGCCGGGTTGGGCCGGGAGCAGGGCGTAGGGATCGGCGGTCTTGTTGCGCGTCCCCTCGGGGTGGAAGCCGATCATCTGACCGGGGGTTCGCAGCTTGGTGAGCAGGATCTCCAGCGAGACGCGGTTCATCGCCTTCTTCTCGGCGGCGCGGAAGAAGGGCGGGAACATGGAGCCGCCCGTGGCGATGATGCAGAGGAAAAGCCCCAGCGGCCCCTCGTAGAAGAAGTTGGAGCGCACCGGGAAGCTGACGCGCCGGCGCAGCTTCGGCTCGCGCATGAAGACCCAGCCGAGGACGAAGAGGTCGAAGAAGGTGCGGTGGTTCGCCACCAGGAGGACGGGCGCGTCGGCCGGCAGCGCGTCGAGGTGATGGTGGCCGTGGATGGTCAGCCTGCGGTTCACCAAGAGGCCGATGAGCGGCGTGATCACCGACCGCTGCCAGAACCAGCCGATGGCGCTGCAGGCGCCCTGGTTGAGGGAGCGCATGGTGCGGAAGGCGAACCGCTCGAACCAGCCGAGGACGGAGAACGAATCCGGATGGCCCATTTCCGCCGACTCTACGCGTGGCAGCGCGCCGCGAGAAGCGCCGATTCGTCGGGTGCGCCGGCGCTGAACACCACCGCCGTGAAGGTGCGCTGGCGGGGAACGCAATTCCAGAACAGCAGCGTCCAGCGCACGGGATGCCCGTCGAGCTGAGCGGTGCCGCGGACGCGCAACGCCGAGTGGGCCTGCGGGCCGTCGGCAGCCTCGGCGGCCTCGGGCGCGGGGTGCGAGAGCCCGGCCGCGCCGATCCATCCCGCCGCCTGCTCCTCGGCCGCCTGCGCGTCGCGCGGCGGCGGCACCGTCTGCCCGGCGAAGAAGGTGAGCACCTCGTCGCCGCGGGTCCAGGAGATGCTGCCGCGGCCGCGGTTGGCAAAGGTCCAGGTGGGGCCCAGCGCCGAGGTCGCGGCCGCGGGCACGTCGCCGTTGGCGAAGATCGGCTCCGCGTGGCAGCGGGTGTGGGCCGCCAGGTTGGCGATCTCCGGCGCGCGCGGGCCGGCGACGCCCAGCCGGAAGAGGCGCCGGGTCACGTCGCACCGCCAGACCAGCGTGGCGCCTCCGCCATGGCGCAGGAGCAGGGCGTCGTGCCCCGCGATCCGCGCCGGCGTCTCCTCGGCTGGCCCCAGCCCTGCGGCCGCGCGCGCGGCAACGGGGGTCAGACGCGGGCGCGGGTCCACGTCCCAGGCCAGCGCCACCCTGCTTCCCCTGCCGTCCGCCACCGCGAGGTCGCCATTGCCGGCATCGTCGTGCCGCGACTGCTCGGGCCAGTCGGGCAGCCCGATCTCGATGCCGGCCAGCTTCTCGGCGCGCGGCTTCTGGGCGCAGGCGGACAGCGCGCAGGCGATCGCCATCGCCACGTACGCGCGCACTCAGAACCCCGGCACCAGCTTGGCGATGATCTCCTTCATGATCTCGCTGGTGCCGCCCCCGATGGTGAGCAGGCGCGCGTCGCGGAAGGCGCGCGCCACCGGCGTCTCCACCACGTAGCCCATGCCGCCGTGGAACTGCTGGCAGTCGTAGACGACCCGCTGCATCAGATCGCCGGCGAAGAGCTTGGCCATGCTGATCTCCTTCACCGCCGCCTCGCGCCGCTCGAAGAGGTCGCAGGCGCGATAGGTGAGCCAGCGGGCCGCCTCGATGGCGGTGAGGTGCTCGACGAACTTGTGCCGCCAGACCTGGAACTTGGAGAGCGGCTTGCCGAAGGCGCTGCGCTCGTTGCCGTAGCGGAGCGCCTCCTCCACCAGCTGCTGCATGCCGGCCACCGCGCCGATGGCCGCCACCAGCCGCTCGCCCTGGAAGTTGGTCATCACGTGGTAGAAGCCGTGGTTCTCCTCGCCGAGCAGGTACCGCGCCGGGACGCGGCAGTCCTCGAAGAAGATCAGCGCCGTGTCGCTGGAGAGGTTGCCCACCTTCTCCAGTTTCTTCGAGACGGAGAACCCCTTCACGTCGGTGGGAAAGGTCAAGAGCGACACGCCGCCGTAGCCGGGGTCGCCGGTGCGCACCGCGAGCGTGATGAAGTCGGCCCGGGTGCCGTTGGTGATCCACATCTTGGCGCCGTTGATCACGTACTCGTCGCCCACCCGGCGCGCGGTGGTGCGGATGTTCGCCACGTCGCTGCCCGCGTCGGGCTCGGAGATGCCCAGCGCGGCGATCTTCTCGCCCGCCAGCGCCGGGGCGAGGAACTCCTTCTTCTGCTCGTCGGTGCCAATCTCGTTGATGATCGGCGTAGCCATCTGCGACTGCACGAGCAGGCCCATGTTGACGCCGGCGTTGCGGGTGTGGACCAGCTCTTCGGCGAGCACCACCACGTACCAGTAATCGCCGCCGGCGCCGCCCACCGACTCCGGGTAGTTGATGCCGAGCGCGCCGATCTCGGCCATGCCGGCGAAGACCTCGCGGGGAAAGATGCCGGCCTCGTCCCACTCCAGCGCGTGCGGCGCCAGCTCTTTCTCGACGTAGTTGCGCAGGTTCCTGCGAAACATCTCGTGCTCTTGCGTG